>CAYIQU010000182.1:0-4561 GCA_964365645.1 uncultured Hyphomicrobiales bacterium
GGCATCGCGCTCTTTTTCCCTCTCCCGTCGCGCGCTCGGCGCGCGCAAGCCCGCGTTCGCGGGAGAGGGTGGCGAGCCCTAGCGAGCCGGGCGAGGGGTGGGCCGAGGCGGCCTACCCCGCCGCGGGCAGCGTGAAGAAAAAGAGCGTGCCGCGCTCGGGCCGCGCGCAAAAGGCGATGTGCCCGCCGTGGCGCTCGACGATCGCCTTGACGATGCTCAAGCCCAGCCCGGTGCCGCCGACGGCGCGGGTATCGGAACTGTCCACCTGGACGAATTTCTCGAAAATGCGGCGGCGATAGCCGGGCGGAATCCCGCGCCCGCGATCGGAGACCACGATCCGCCACCTGCGGCCCCGGCGGGCGAGCGCGATCTCCACCGTTTCGCCGGCGGGCGAGAACTTGGCCGCGTTGGACAGCAGGTTGCCCATGACCTGCAGCAGGCGGTTGGCGTCGCCGACGGCCAGGCACTGTCCCGGCGGCGCGGCGACCGGGGCCAGCCGCACGCCGAGGCCTTCGGCGTAGGCGCGATTGGCCTCGACGGCCGTCGCGAGCAGCGAGACGAGGCCGAGGGCCTCGAATTTGAACTCCATCGCCCCGGCCTCGATCTTCTGGACGTCGAGCACGTCGTTGACGATGGCGATCAGTCGCTCGGTGTTGCGGATGGCGATTTCGACCAGGTTCTTGGCCTTGTCGGGAATCGGCCCGACGACGCCGCCGTCGATCAAGGCGAGCGAGCCCCTGATCGACGTCAACGGCGTGCGCAACTCGTGGCTGACGGTGGAGACGAATTCGGATTTCGCCGTGCTGGCGGCTTCGGCCTTGAGCCTGGCCGACAACATCGCCTTGGCGGCTTCTTTTTGCTCGGTGATGTCGGTGAGAACCAGGAACGTGCCGCCGTCGCCGGTGCGGAAGTGGCGGGTGGTGAACCAGCGTTCGCCGCGGTCGGTCTGGGCGCGGTATTCGACGGTTTCCAGGGTGCGGAACCGGCGCAGGCGCCGCTCGACCCAATCCGGGCCGACGCCGGCATAGAACCCGCCCCGGGCAATGGCTTTCAGCAGAGCCTCGAACGTGATGCCGGGCTTGAACGCCGCGCCGGCCGGGGTCATCAGGCGGGCGTAGCTTTTGTTGTATTCGACCAGGCGCGTGCCCGCGTCGAACAGGGCGATGCCGTCGCTGACGCTTTCAAGAGCCTCGCTGAGCCGCTGTTGCAGGAACGCGACCCGCGCCTCGCGGTTGTGCCGCTCGCTGTCGGCGGCGCCCTTGACCCGGGCCATCATCCCGTCGAAGGCCCGCGCCAGGGCCCCGATCTCGCCCGAGCCGGTGACGCCGAAGGATTCGGTCAAGGTGTCCGCCGAGACGACCCGCGCGGCGGCGTCCGCCATCCGGCGCAAGGGTTCGGTCACGCGCCGGGCGACGGCAACGCTGACCACGACGATCAGGATCGTGACCGCGAAGCCGATCGCGGCGAAGCGCAACGTCAACTGCTTGAGCGCGGTTTCCAGGCCGCGCCGATCGACCGGCGCCGTCAGGGCCAATTCCAGCGGCCGCAGAACCGAGGCGACGTCGAGAACGGTCGAGACCGTCCCGGCGCGGAATTCTTGCTCCGGCCCGCGCCGCGCCAGGCGATACGGTTTTCCCGCCGTGCCGGCCAAGGACCCGATCAGCGTCCGGGCGGGAACGTGCGCGATCATGACGCCCTCGACGCCGCCGGACAGGGCCGAAACGACCGGATGGGCGACGGCGATGCGCGTGTCGTCCTCGCCCAGAACGGTTTCATGCGCCTCGGGCCGGCCGAGCGTGATGACCCGCGCCAGCCGCTCGCGGTCGCCGGGGCCTTCGGTCCACGGCACGCCGACGGCGAGAAGCCGCTTGCCTTCGAAGTCCGTCAACACCAGGCCGATGGGCGTGCCCTGCGCCTCGGCGACCGAACGCAAAAGGGGCGCCAGGTAGACGTCGCGGCCGGACGCGTCGACCAGCGCGTTGCCGACGACGATGTTGCCGGCCAGCGACCGGGCCCGCTCGTTCATCGCCTGCAGGCGGTTCTCGATGCGCGCCGCTTCGGTCCGCAGTTCGCTCGCCGCGGCCGCTTCCAATATCTCGATGGTGTTCTGGCGCAGGACCACGAAGGCGGTCGCGCCCACCGCCGCCATGATGAACGTGCTCATCAGCGCGACGGCGAGCGCCGTGCGCGTGACCAGGCTCATCTGTCCGCCGGTTTGCATTCCCCGGGGTCTCATTCAGCAGCCTGCTCGTGCCCGTTTTTGCAAAGGGTTGAGTCACCCCCACACGCACTATCACCCCCACCCCGACCCTCCCCCATCGAGGGGGAGGGGGAAACTATTCGGGCCATAATTCTTTTCCCTCCCCCCTTGCGGGGGAGGGTTAGGGTGGGGGGTGATGAATAGCGAGTGAGGAGTGTGTCACGCATTTCCGATTCCGTGTCCTAGTCCGGAATCGGGACGAGAACGCCGTCGGCCCGGTATTGGGCGAAGAAGACGTCGCGGGGCTCCGCCGCGTCGTGCCGATTGGGCGCGAACGGCCGGGCGTAGCGACGCGACAGGCCGTCGTAGTCCTTCACCTGTTCCAGCGCGGCGCGGACACGGGCCCGGTCGGCGGACCCGGCCTTGGCGATGGCGCGGGCGAGAATATGGGTCAGGTCGTAGGCGTGCCCGAAGCCGACGGGGCTGTCGATGTCCTCGATCCTGGCGATGTTGAACAGCGCCTGGGTCCGGGCCAGGATTTTTTCCGTCTTCTTCGGGTCGGCCTTGAAGAAGCTGAAGGTCTGGATGACCGCGCAATCGACCTTGGCCAGGGTCTCCGCTCCGATCTTGGCGGCGAAGTCGCCGCCGGTCACGCCCCAATGGCTGACGACGGGCAACCGTTTTTCCGGCGGCAGCCCGGCCATCTCGTTGATGAGAACGATGCCTTCGCGGTCGTTGGCGACCAGCAGGACCGTTTCCGCGCCCGCGGCGAGAAGGCGATCGTAGTGCTCCCTCAAGGACGGTTCGCCCCAGTTGTACCAGACCGTCGCGACGATCTTCATGGCCGGCCGGGCGGCCAGGTGACGTTCGGCGGACGCCAGGTTGCTGCGGCCCCAAGAGGTGTTGGCCAGCAAAAGCCCGACCCGCGTCGCGCCCCGCTTGCGGGCCAAATCGATCATCGCCGGCATGGCGATGCGGTCGTGGAGGCCGATGCGAAAGACGTGGTTGGGGGCCAAGCCGTTCTCGATGATGTCGTCGGCCGAGGACCACGCCGCGAGCGTGATCAATTGCGCGGGGTGCGCGGCCTTGACGGCCTCGACCACCACCGGGCTGAATCGCCCCCCGAACACGGCGACCAGATTGGGCGTCGCCGCGAAGGCTTTGACGTTGGCGACGCCGCGCGCCGGGGATGCCCGGTTGTCCTTGATCACCAGATCGAGCTTGCGTCCGCCCAAAAGCCCGCCCGCGTCGTTGATCTCGGCCATCGCGACGCGGATGCCGCGCTCGATGGCTTGGGCCGAGGTGCTGCCGAGCGCGGTGAATTCGCCGTCGAGGCCGATGAGAATGGGCGGTTTGTCCTGTCCCTGGGCGCGAGCCATGGCCGGGGCAAGGGCAAGAACAACCGCCAAGATCTTGAACGCGCGAAAGGAAAAACGGGCCGGCCGGCGGGGGGTCGCGGGCATGATGAATAGGCTCCTGCTGCAGGTCCTTGTCGCCGCCCCCAGCGACGCCGAACCGCGCACGTTCCAAGATGCCCCCCGGGCACCGCTTCACGGGATACAGAATAAGGGGGCACCCCGCCCCTGTTTCAAGGGGAATCGAGCCCGCTTACGCCGAATCGGCGAGGAGGGCCAGCCGGGACGCGGGGAACCGGACCGTGGCGGTGGTGCCGGTTCCGGGCACGCTGTCGAGGGTGAGCGCGCCGCCGTGCATGTCCACCATCTTGCGCGTGAGGACCAGGCCGAGCCCGGTTCCTTCCTGGCCGCGCACGTAAGGGTCGCCTTCGGCGCGGGCAAAGGGCGTGAAAACCCGCCTCATGTCCTCAGGGCCGATGCCGACCCCGCTGTCGGCGACGCGGACCGCCAAGCCGCCCCCGTCCAGGGCGACGCCGATCGAAACCACGCCCCCATTGGGGGTGAACTTGATGGCGTTGGTGAGCAGGTTGAGGACGATCTGCTTGATCATCCGCTCGTCCGCCGTCAGGCCGGGGCAATCGTCGCCGACGTCGACGTCGAGGCGGATGTTCTTCCGGTCCGCCCGCTCGCGCACCATGCGGACGCAGGTCTCGAGAACGTCGGGCAGGCATATCCTGGCCTCCTGGAGCGTCTGGGCGCCGCTTTCGATCTTGGACAGATCGAGAATGTCGTTGATGAGCTGCAAGAGATGCCCGGCCGACTGGTGGATCAGGCCGATGTATTCGACGTGCTTGGGATGCGTGAGCGGCGCCGGGATCCCCATCTTGACCGCTTCGGAAAACCCGAGAATGGCGTTCAAGGGCGTGCGCAGCTCGTGGCTCATGTTGGCGAGGAAGGAGGACTTGCTTTGGTTCGCCTCCTCGGCGGCCAGGCGGGCGAAGCGAAG
>CAYIQU010000183.1:0-4557 GCA_964365645.1 uncultured Hyphomicrobiales bacterium
CGGCTTCGACGACGCGCTCTACGCCGCGGCGCGGCTGCTGGCGGTCGCGGCGGCGTCGGACAAAAGCGTCGCCCAGATGCGCGACGCCCTGCCGCAAATGGTCAACACCCCGGAAATCCGCTTCGACTGCGCCGAGGACCGCAAGTTCAAGGTCATCGAGGAGGTGCAGAAGCGCCTCAAGGCGACCCCGGATGTCGAGGTCAACGACATCGACGGCGTGCGCGTCACCACCCCCGACGGCTGGTGGCTGCTGCGGGCGTCCAACACCCAGGCGGTCCTGGTCGCGCGTTGCGAATCGCGCACCATCGAGGGACTGGCGCGGCTCAAGGCGGCATTGGTCGAGCAGCTGACCCTGAGCCGGGTCAAGACGCCCGATCTGGGATAGGGATTTTCCCCAATTCGTTTCCCGCCGCAACCCGGTTGAGCCTACCGGGATATGCGCTAAGATCGGCGCATTGGGGGAATCGTTTCCGATGCCTAAATCGATGCTTGGGAATTTGCGGGCGGCATTGCCGATCGCCATGTCCGCCTTCGATCCGAAAGCGCGGGCGACGAGCCCGGCCGTCGTCGGTCGTATTTTCCGGGGCACCGACTGATGACGGATTATTTCTTCTATGGCTCGCTGATGGATTCGGACGTTCTCTCCGCCGTGGCGGGAGAGCGGATCGAGCCGTCGCGGCTTGTGCCGGCCCGGCTTGCCGGCTACGTGCGCCTGCGCCGCAGCAACAGCGCGTTTCCCTTGTTGGTCGAGGTCCCCGATGAATCGGAAATCGTCGAGGGCGTTTTGGTGCGGGGGATCGGCGCGGCGGCGACGCGGCGGCTCGACCGCTACGAAAGCGACGGCTACGTCCTGATCCGAAAACCGGTGACGACGGCGACGGGGCGGCAGATGGCGAACTTCTACGTTCCGTCGCGGCCCGGACGGGCGACCGGCCAGCCGTGGGATTTCGAAACCTGGCGCCGGCGGCACAAGCGCCGCTTGCTGCGGGCGCTGAAAAGCGCGCGGGAATAAACGGTCAGGACGAATCGGCGACTTGGGACGCCGGACCGTCGTCGGGGGCGCGGATGCAGTTCATCTGCTTGGCCTGCAACTGGGCGCAGGCCTTGGTCGCTTCGGTCTTCGACAAGCCGGCGATGCGGGCGCGATAGAGCGGCTTGCCTTTTTTCGGCTGCGACGGAACGATCTTGATCTCGCCGTTGACGAGGGTGGCGGGCGCCAGCTTGGCGGCGCTTTGCGCCGCCTGTTCGGCCAATGCGTAGCGGTGGAAGGCGCCGACCTGGATCGCCCATTGGCCGCCCTGGGCGGAGGCCGTGCGCGTTGCCGCCGCGGGCCGGATCGACGGGGCGGGTTTCGCCGCCGCGACCTTGACCGGTTTTCTCGCGTTCGTGTCCCGGACCCGGGCGACGCTGGTGCGCAGGCGCTGCGGCGCGTCCGGGAAGGCGGCGACGCGCGTGCCGGCGGCCGCCTGGAAGCCGCCGTCCAGCAGTTCGGCCATGCGGGCGTTGCGGGTGGCGGGCGAACGATCGCCCATGACCACGGCGATGACGCGGCGCTTGTCGCGCACCGCGGACGCGACCAGGTTGTAGCCCGAGGCGCGGATGAATCCGGTCTTGATGCCGTCGGCGCCGCGATAGTCGCCCAGAAGCTGGTTGTGATTGCGATGCGTGACGCCGCCGTGGGTGAATTCGGGCGTGGCGAAGAGGGCGTAATGATGCGGGTAATCGCGGATCACGGCGCGGGCGAGCGTCGCCATGTCGCGCGCCGTGGTCACTTGCGCGGGATGGGGCAGGCCCGAGGCGTTGCGGAAGACGGAGTTGGTCATGCCCAGCGCGTGCGCGCGTTCGGTCATGGCGTTGGCGAAACGGGTTTCGTTGCCGGAAACGCGCTCGGCCAGCGTCACCGCCATGTCGTTGGCGGACTTGGTGACGACGGCGAGCATGGCGTCGCGGACGGCGATGGTCTTGCCGGCGGGGATCGCGAGCTTGGAGGGCGACTGGGCGGCGGCGTGCTTGGACACGGTGATGCGCTCGAAGGGCGATACGCGGCCGGCGTCGATGGCCTCGAAGACCATGTAGAGGGTCATGATCTTGACCAGCGAGGCGGGGTGGATCAGCCCGTCGGGGTTGACGGCGTGCAGGACGCGGCCGGATTCGGCCTCGACCGCGATCTGGGCGAAGGGGACCTCGGCCTTGGCTGGACCGGCGGGAAGCAGGGCCATGAGCACGGCGGCAAGGCCCAAAATCCCAAAGGCGGGCCGCGCGGATCGAATACGGAAGGCCATCGAACCCCTTTGTCGTTCTTGTGTTCTGCTTACGGGAACGGGCGGTCTTGAGTTCCGTCCCCGGTCGGAGCGCGCGGGCCCCATTAAACTCCGGGACCGCCCCAGGCCTCAAGCCGATCCATGCGGCTGATTCCCAAGCGGATTTAGGTTGTTCTACGGGCTATCCCCGAACAAAGGGTTAAAAAAGGGGCACGATTTTCCCGGCTTCGACGGGAATCCGGTGGAACGATCTCGAAAATGTGCGATAGCGAATTTTTAAATAACATAAATACTACGTAATTATTTTATTTAATGTTTTCATAGCACAAAGTTAACTGAATATTATTTGCATCGCACAAATAATGTTGACTTAATGGGGGAAATGACCTACACGTTTCAGACAGGATGCTGCGTTGCAGCATCGTAAGATTTCAAGCGCCCGGGCCGGCCGAAAGGCCCCAGGCGCAAAGAGGATCGATCCCATGAACGCCCCGACCCGCAAATCCCGGACACCCAAGCCGGCCGAATCCGAATTCGCCGGGACGACTCTCGTCGTCGCCAAGGACGCGGTCGAAACCCTTTTCGGCGCGTCGGCGGAAAAGACTTACGCCTACGCCCGCGAACAGTTGACCGCCACCGCCAAGGCCGGCCAGACCGCCGCCCTGTTCGGCAAGGCGAACCTGGACGCGGCGTTGGACGCCGGCAATGTCCTCGTTGCCGGCGCGCAGGGCATCGGCCAGTTGTGGATGGCCCTGATGCAGGGCGCCGTCGATGACGGCATCGGCGCGGCCCGTCGCCTGGCGGCGTGCCGCACGACCAAGGATTTGATCGACGTCCAGGGCGAAATCGCCCGCGTGTCCTACCAGAAATTCGCGAGCGAGGGCCGCAAGCTCTCCGATCTCTCGGCCAAGCTCGCCGGCGACGTCTCGGCCCCCATTGCCGCCAGCGTCGGCGCGGCGGCGGACGCGCTCGCCAAACCGTTTGCTGCCTGACCTCCCTCCCATCCCCCCAAGAGTAGGGCAGCATCTCGCGCCCGGTGGACCCTCCCTCCACCGGGCGCATCTTTTTTGGGGCAACCCGCTCGAAATCAATCGAAAGAAACCGCTCCGATTCGGGCGTTCGCGCGTCCGGGGGCGGGGTTTAATCGAGAGGCGGAATGGCCTATATTCATGGGCCAGGGAGCCTGGGCCTGGGGGCTTGACCCATGCCGGGGTTCCGCGAGGAAGTCCTGAGCGATGACCGGGCTACGCCGCACGCCGCCGCCGTCGCCGTTTTCCCGCCCGCCCCTCGGGATGGCGGATACGCCGCCGCGCGCGCCCAATCACCCGCCTGACCGCCGGCGCGACGACGATTCCGTGCGCACCGGCCTGGCGGTCAAAAGCCGGCCCAAGACCAAAAAGCCGTCCATGTACAAGGTGCTGATGCTGAACGACGACTACACGCCGATGGAATTCGTCGTTCACGTGCTGGAGCGGTTCTTCGGCAAGTCGCCCGAGGAGGCGACGCAGATCATGCTCCACGTCCACCAGCGGGGCGTCGGCATTTGCGGCGTTTACACCTACGAGATCGCCGAAACCAAGGCGGGCCAGGTGATGGACCTCGCCCGCCAGCAGCAACACCCCTTGCAATGCACGATCGAAAAGGACGGGACCTGAGCGATGCTCTCGCACAATCTCGAACAAACGCTGCACCGGGCGCTGGCCTTCGCCAACCAGCGGCGCCATGAATTCGCGACGCTGGAACACCTGCTGCTCGCGCTGTGCGACGATCCCGACGCGATGGCCGTGTTGCGCGCCTGTGGGGTCGAGGTCGAGCCGTTGCGCGCCGACGTGACCGAATTCATCGAGGGCGAGCTGGCCCGCATGGGCTCGGCCGCGCGCGGATTGGAACCCAAGCCGACGGCGGGCTTCCAGCGCGTCATCCAGCGCGCCATCATGCACGTGCAGTCGTCGGGGCGCGAGGAAGTAACCGGCGCCAACGTGCTGGTCGCGCTGTTCTCGGAACGGGAAAGCCATTCCGTCTACTTTCTGCAAATGCGCGACATGACGCGGCTGGACGCCGTCAACTACATCTCGCACGGCATCGCCAAGGCCGGGCCGTCGCGCGGCCGCGCGCCGCACGGCGCGGATGACGAGGCGCAGTCGGAAAAGGTCGTGCGCAAGGGGCACGAGGCGCTCGATACCTATTGCGTCAATCTCAACAAGAAGGCGCGCGACGGAAAAATCGATCCGCTGATCGGCCGCGACGCCGAAATCGAGCGCACCATCCAGATTCTCTGCCGGCGCAACAAGAACAA
>CAYIQU010000184.1:0-4557 GCA_964365645.1 uncultured Hyphomicrobiales bacterium
CGAGAACGCGTCCTTCATGCCCTGGCTGGCGGGCACCGCGTTGCTGCATTCGGCCATCGTCGTCGAGAAGCGCGACGCGCTCAAGGGCTGGACCGTCTTTCTCGCCATCGTCGCGTTCTCGCTCAGCCTGTTGGGAACCTTCCTGGTCCGCTCGGGCGTGCTGACCTCGGTGCATGCGTTCGCCACCGATCCCAAGCGCGGCGTGTTCATCCTGCTTTTGCTGGTGCTGGTCACGGGCGGCTCGCTGGCCCTGTTCGCGGCGCGGGGCGCGAAGTTGACCGGCGGCGGCCTGTTCCAGCCCGTTTCGCGCGAAGGCGGATTGCTGCTCAACAATCTTCTGCTGGCGACGGCGACGGCGGCGGTGCTGCTCGGCACCCTGTATCCGCTGTTCATCGACGCCATCGGCGCCGGCAAGATTTCCGTCGGGCCGCCCTTCTTCAACGCGGTGTTCATTCCGATCATGATCCCCTTGATCGCGGCGATGGCGGCGGGGCCGCTGTTGGGATGGAAGCGGGCCGAATTGGGACCGGCCTTGAAGCGCCTGTGGGTCGCGCTCGCCGCCGCGGTCGTCGTCGGCGTCGTCGCGTCGTGGCTGATGGGCGCGAAGGAACCGCTCGGCGCGCTCGGCCTCGGTCTCGGCCTCTGGCTCGGCGTCGGCACCGCGCTGGAACTGGGCGAGCGGATCAAGCTCTTCCGCGCCCCGGTCGGCGAAAGCCTGTCGCGCCTGGGCCGCCAGTCGCGCGCCAGCCTGGGGATGACGCTGGCGCACCTGGGGCTGGCCTTCGCCATCGTCGGCATGGCGGGCACGGCGTGGAAAAGCGAAACGGTGCGCACGCTCAAGCCCGGCGAAACGATCGCGGCCGGCGGCTTCGAGGTGACATTCCAGGGCGCGCGCGAAACCCGCGGCCCCAACTATGCCGCGACCGAGGGCCGCTTCGTCGCCCGCCGGCAAGGCCGCGAGATCGCCGTGATGACGCCTGAAAAACGCACCTACTCGGTCCAGGGAATGCCGACGACCGAGGCCGCGATCCGCTCGACGCTGATGGGCGATCTTTACGTCGTCATCGGCGATGCCGAGGGCGACGCGGGCGGCTTCGTCGTCCGGGTCTATTACAACCCGCTGGTGACGTGGATGTGGATCGGCGCCCTGGTCATGATCCTGGGCGGGGCGTTGAGCGTTTCCGACCGGCGCTACCGGGTCGGCGTGCCTAATGCTCGCCGCGCCCCGGCGACGGCGAAAGCGTGAGGCGCCCATGAACCGGCGCGTTTGGGTGCTGCTGCCGCTGCTGGTCTTCGCCGCGATCGCGATTTTCTTCGCCGTCGGGCTGACCAAGGACCCGCGCCGGCTCGATTCCATCCTCATCAACCAGCCGATCCCCGATTTCGACCTGCCGCCGATCAAGGGCCGCGCCCAGGGCCTCGCCAGCGCCGATCTCAAGGGCCAGGTTTCGCTGGTCAACATCTTCGGATCGTGGTGCGTCGCCTGCCAGGTGGAGCACCCCTTCCTGATGAAAATCAAGGAAACGAAACTGGCGCCCCTGCACGGCATCGACTGGCGCGAGGAAAGCCCGGACGCCGGCCCCAACTGGCTGAAGCGCCATGGCGATCCCTACACCCTGATCGGCGACGACCCGCGCAGCAAGGCGGCCATCGCCTTCGGCGTGACGGGCGCGCCGGAAACCTTCGTCGTCGATGCCGGCGGCGTCATTCGCTACAAGCACATCGGCCCGATCACTCCGGAAGTCTGGGACCAAACCCTGTGGCCCTTGATCCAGAAACTGCGCCAGGAGCCGAGCCGGCGATGAGAATTCTTCTCGGCCTTCTCCCCGCCGTTCTGTTGATCCTCGCCCCGGCGCCGGCCGGAGCGGTGAACCCGGCGGAAACGCTGTCCGACCCGACCCAGGAAGCGCGCGCCCGCGACATCAGCAGGAATTTGCGCTGTCTCGTCTGCCAGAACCAGTCCATCGACGATTCGGACGCGCAACTGGCCCGCGATCTGCGCCTTCTGGTGCGCGAACGGATCAAGTCGGGCGATTCCGATTCGGCGGTCATCGATTACGTCGTCTCGCGCTACGGCGACTTCGTGCTGCTGAAGCCGCCGTTCAAGCTGGCGACCGTCGCTCTCTGGCTCGGGCCGGCCGCGATCGGCCTCGCCGCGCTGGCCGCCGGGTTCGCCTTCTATCGCCGCCGCAAGGCCGACGCCGATGCCGCCCGGCCGGCGCCGCTGACGGAAGCGGAAAAGCGCCGCCTCGCCGCCCTGCTTGAGGGGAAGGACCGATGATCGAGTTTTTCGTGTTCGCCGTTCCGTTGGCGATGGCCGCGGCCCTGCTGATCGCGGCACCGCTGTGGCGGCGCGGCAAGGAACACGCCGGCCGGGCCGATTTCGATCTCGCCGTCTTTCGCGACCAGTTGGCCGAGATCGACCGCGACGCCGAACGCGGCCTGCTCGGACCCGCCGAAGCCGAGGTCGCGCGGCTCGAAGTCCAGCGCCGCATCCTCGCCGTCGCCGGCGAGAGCGCGGAAAAATCGTCCGCGCCGGCGGGCGGGCGAGTTCTGGTCTACGCCGCCGCCGTCGCCGCGCCGTTGGCCGCCGCCATCGTCTACGCCGCCGTCGGCACGCCGGGGATGCCGGACTTTCCCTTCGCCCAGCGCTCGGCCGCGCGCACCGCCGGGGCCAGCGGCGACGCCGAGGCCCGCCTGCGCGAACAGATTCCCGATCTGGACGCGGCGGTGGAACGCTTGGCCGAGCGCCTGAAAGACCAGCCCGACGACCTGCGCGGCTGGATGATGCTGGGCCGAACCTACATGACGCTGGGCCGCCACGCCGAGGCGGCCGCCGCCTTTGCCACCGCCCGCCGCACCGGCGGCGGCGCCGACGCCGCCCTGCAACAGGTCGAGGCCCTGATGGCCGCCAGCCCGGACGCCGTTCCGCCCGAGGCGGCTAAGCTGCTGGAAGAGGTGGTGGCGGCGGCGCCGGGCTCGATCACGGGGCGCTATTATCTCGGCTTGGCCAAGGCGCAACGGAGCGACTTCCGGGGCGCGGCCCAGGAATTCGCCGACGTCATCGCGCTGTCGCCCGCCGACGCCGAATGGCTGCCTTCGGTGAAGGAACAACTGGGCTTCGCCGCGCACGAGGCCGGCATCCGGCCCGATTCCCTGATCCCCTCGCCCGTCGTGCAGATGATCCTCAAGCAATCGCCGCCGAAGACGGCGACGCCCGCCGCGCCGGCAGCCCCGGCAACGTCCGCCGACCAGCAGGAAATGATCCGCGGCATGGTCGAACGATTGGCCCAGCGCCTGAAAGAGAACCCCAGCGACGCCGACGGCTGGCGGATGCTGGCCCGGTCCTACGAGGTCTTGGGCGAGACCGCCAAGGCGAAGGAAGCCCTGGCCAAGGCGGACGCCCTGGCGAAATAAAGCGCGCCCGGTTGCGAAGGCCCTTCTTTCTACATTAGTATTCCAAAATGTAATCGGGCGGGACGGCAACCGGGAGGGGCGAGCCATGACCAAGGCCTTCAAGACCATCGACGACTTCGACGTGAAGGGAAAGCGCGTGTTGGTGCGCGCCGATCTCAACGTGCCGATGAAGGACGGCCGCGTCACCGACCTGACCCGCCTCGAGCGCACCGCGCCGACCATCCTGGAGCTGGCCAAGAAAGGCGCGCGGGTCGTCGTGCTGGCCCACTTCGGCCGGCCCAAGGGCAAGCCCAATCCCGAGATGTCGCTCAAGCCCGTCGCCGAGGCGCTGGCCAAGATCGTCGGCCGCCCGGTTCCCTTCGCCGAGGATTGCATCGGACCGAAGGCCGCCAACACGGTCGCGCGACTGGGCGACGGCGACATCGCGGTCCTGGAAAACCTGCGCTTCCACGCCGAAGAGGAAAAGAACGACCCGGCGTTCGCCGGCAAGCTGGCCGAACTCGGCAACATCTACGTCAACGACGCGTTTTCCTGCGCCCACCGCGCGCACGCCTCGACCGAGGGCATCGCCCGGCTGCTGCCCGCCGCCGCCGGTCGGCTGATGCAGGCGGAACTGGAAGCCTTGGGGCGCGCGCTGGAAGCGCCCAAGCGCCCGGTGGCCGCGCTGGTCGGCGGCGCCAAGGTTTCCTCCAAGATGGAGGTGCTGGGCAACCTCGCCGCCCGGGTCGACGTCCTCATCATCGGCGGCGGCATGGCCAACACCTTCTTGTTCGCCGACGGCGTCGATGTCGGCAAGTCCCTGTGCGAAAAGGACATGGCCGACCAGGCCCGCGCCATCCGCGCCGCCGCCGCCAAGCGCGGCTGCCAGGTGGTGCTGCCGGTGGACGCGACCGTCGCCACCGAGTTCAAGGAAGGCGCCGCCAGCCGCGCCGTGGCGCTGAACGCGGTTCCCGCCGACGCCATGATCCTCGACGTCGGGCCGCAATCCATTACAGCCGTCATCAAGGCGCTCGCCGGATGCCGCACCCTGGTCTGGAACGGCCCCATGGGCGCGTTCGAGATTCCGCCCTTCGACGCCGGCACCAACGCGGTCGCGCGCGAGGCGGCGAAATTGACCAAGGCCGGAAAACTGTTGAGCGT
>CAYIQU010000185.1:0-4486 GCA_964365645.1 uncultured Hyphomicrobiales bacterium
GAGACGATGATTCCCATGCCGAGCGTCGCCATGGCGAGATAGTGGCCCTTGAGCCGCAAGATCGGCCGCCCGACGACGGCGGCGAGAACGCCGACCGCCGCCGCGCCCAGGGTCATGGCGGCCAGCGGCGGCCAGCCGTAACGGCCGGTCAGGATCGCCGAGGCGTACGCCCCCAATCCGAAAAAGCCGGCGTGGCCGAGGCTGATCTGGCCGGCGTAGCCGATCAGCAGGTTCAATCCGACGCAGACGATGGCGTTGATCCCGGCCAGGATGGCGACGTCGTAAAAATAACGGTTGGGAAAGACCAGCGGCATCATCGCGATCGCGACCGCGAGCACCGCCAGCCCGCGCAGGTCGCTCCGCGCGCGCATCGCTAGACCCGATCCGCCGCGCGCGCGCCGAGCAGGCCGTGCGGCATGAAAAACAGGACCAGCATGAGGATGACGAAGGCGATGGCGTCCTTGTACGCCGACGAAAGATAGCCGGCGCCGAAGGCCTCGGCGACGCCCAGGATCAGGCCGCCCAGGATCGCCCCGACGCCGCTGCCCAGCCCGCCCAGGATCGCGGCGGCGAAGCCCTTGAGGCCGATCATCGTGCCGATGTCGTAGGCGGTGAGCGTGATCGGCGCGACCAGGATTCCCCCCATCGCCCCCAAGGTCGCCGACAGCGCGAAACTCAGCAGCAGGATCCGGCGCACGTTGATGCCGACGAGCTGCGCGGCGTCGCGGTTGTTCGCGGTCGCCAGCATCGCCTTGCCGGTCAGGGTCCGGGCGAAGAACCAGCGCAGCGCGACGACCAGGACGAGCGAAACGCCCAGCACCCACAGGCTTTGCGGCAGGATCGTGGCGCCCCAAAGGGTGATCGGCGCGTCCCCGGTGAACGCCGGCAGCGCGTGCAGCTTCTTGTCCCAGACGACTTGCGCCAAGCCGCGCAGGAAGATCGACGCGCCGATGGTGATGATGATCAAGGTGACGACCGAGGCGCGCCGCGCCGGCTCGACCGCGAATTTCTCCAGCGCCGCGCCGACCAGGGTCGTCGCGGCGATCGCGAGCGGAATCGCCGCGGGCATGGGCATCCCGGACTCGATCAGAAACACCGTCGCCATGCCGCCGATCATGACGAATTCGCCTTGGGCGAAATTGATCACCCGGCTGGCGTTGTAGATGAGGTTGAAGCCGAGCCCGACCAGCGCGTAGATCGCGCCGACGGTCACGCCGGAGAACAGGAATTGCAGGGCTTGGCTGGACATGACGAACCGCCGGCCGGCGCGGCGTATCGATCACTTCACGATGGACCACGTTCCGTTCTTGACTTCGAGCATCTTGAAGGCGCTGACGTCGAGTCCCATGTGATCCTGGGCCGACATGTTCACGATCCCGCCGGTGCCGACGTGGCCCTTGGTCGCCTCGATGGCGTCGCGCACCTTCGCCTTGTCGGTGGAACCCGCCTTCTTGACCGCCGCGACGGCGATCATCAGCGCATCGTAGGCGTGGCCGCCGAACGTGGAGACTTCGGACTTGAACTTGGCTTCGTAGGCCTTCTTGTAGTTGACCACGATCGGCTTCTGCTTGTCGCCGGCGGGCAGGACGTCGGCGACCAGCAACGCCGCCGCGGGCAGGCGCACGCCCTCGGCCGCGGGACCGGCCAGATCGATGAACTGCTTGGATGCCACGCCGTGGGATTGATACAGCGGCACCTTGAGGCCGAGTTGGCGGAAGTTCTTGGTGACGATGGCCGGACCCTGGCCGAAGCCGGGGTTGACCACCGCCTGGATGCCGGCCGCGTTGCGGATCTTGGTCAACTGCGCGGTCATGTCGGTATCCTGGGCGCCGTAGCTTTCGTCGGCGACGATCTCGATGCCGAATTTCTTGGCGACCCCGAGGCATTCCTGGCGCATGGATTTATCGAAGCCGCCCGCGCCGGAAATCATGCCGATTTTCGAAATCTTGTTGGCGCGCATGTCGCCGAAAATCCGTTCGCAGGCCATGCGGTCGGTGTGGGGGGTCTTGAACACCCATTTCTTCACCGGCTCGATGATCACGACGGCGCCGGCCATCGAGATGAACGGAATGCCGGCGGCCTCGACCAGCGGGACCACCGCCATGGTCGTGCCGGTGGTCGATCCGCCGAGGATGAAGTCGACCTTGTCCTGCTCGATCAGCCGCTTGGCGAAGGTGCGCGCCTTCTCGGCGTCGCCGGCGTCGTCATAGCCGACCAATTGAAGCTTGCGGCCGAGGACCCCGCCCGCCTTGTTGATGTCCTCGATGTACATCTCCAAGGTTTTTTGTTCCGGATCGCCGAGGAAGGCGGCCGGACCGGTCACCGACAGAAAGGCGCCGACCTTGATCGGTTGCTGCGCGAGGGCGGGGCCGCCGGCGATCAGCGCGGCGGCGGCAATAGCGGTAAATCCGGCAAAGAACGTGCGACGGTGCATGGCGATTCCCCTGTGCGGTGAAGCGGTGTGACGGCTTGTCCCTGTTCGATACCGGATCCCGCCGTTGACGCGGTTGTATTGTTAAACCGGTATTCAAATGCCTATATCACGGCGAGGGAAGGAACTCAAGGCTACGCGGCCGTCGCGACGACGGGCGGCGGGCGGCTCGCGCGCCGCCCGCTCATCCCGGCAATAGTTGACGCGGTTATTTATTGTCGTGCTGCATCAGCAGCTTCCGGGCCGCGGCATAGAGCGCGGCGCCGTCGCCGCCCTTGGCCGCGACTTCTTTTTTCCACTCGTCGACGACGCCGGCGGTCGCCTTTTCCCACCGCCGCGCTTCATCGGGCGAGAGCACATTGACGGTGTTGCCGCGATCGGTCGCCGACTTGCGGCCGGGCGCGGCCGTGCCGTCCCAGACCTTGCCGGCCCAGGCCGACGTTTCCGGACCGCTGTTGGCGTCGATCACTTTTTTCAGATCGGCCGGAAGGCCGTCGTACTTCGCCTGATTCATCGCCACCACGAAGATGGTGTTCGACATGTGCGGGTAGCCCTTCGGCATCTCCGTGTGCGTCTTGGCGATCTCGTTCACCTTCAGCGCCGGAACGATTTCCCACGGCAACGACGCGCCGTCGACCACGCCCTTGGCGATGGACTCGGGCACCTGCGGCACCGGCATCTGCACCGGCACGGCGCCGATCGCGGCCAGCCACTTGACGCCGATCCGGGTCGGCGAGCGCACTTTCAGCCCCTTGACGTCTTCCAGCGTCTTCACCGACTTGCCGGCGAAATGCAGCAGCGATCCGTCATGCACGTGCAGCATGAGGACCTTGACGCCCTTGAATTCGTCGAGGGCGTTCTTCTGTACGTATTCCCAGAAGGCGCGGCTGCCGCCCTCGGCCGTCCGGGTCATGTGCGGCAGCTCGAACACCTCGGATTTGGTGAAACGGCCGGCCTGATAGGTCGGCACCGTCCAGACGATGTCGGCCACGCCGTCGCGGGCCTGGTCGAACAGTTGCGGCGGCGTGCCGCCCAGCTGCATGGCCGGGTAAATCTGGCACTTGATCTTGCCGCTCGATTCCTTGCCGACCTTGGCGCACCACGGCGTCAACAGTTGGGTGTGGGCCGTCGCGTTGGGCCCGACGAAATGGTGAACCTTAAGAGTCACGTCCTGCGCGAAAGCGGGACCGGCCCCCAGCGCCAGCAGTCCCATCGCCAATACGCGATACAGCCGTCCGTGTTTCATTGTCGCCTCCCCTGGCGTTGTGTTTTAGCCGCCGAACGTCCGGACGAGAACCAGCGAAATCGCCGGCACGAACAGCAGCAGCAATATACGGGCCAGATCGGAAATCAGGAAGGGGACGACGCCGACGAACGTCTGGGTCAAGGGCACGTCCTTGGCCAGGCTATTGATAATATAGACGTTCATCCCGACCGGGGGATGAACCAAGCCGATTTCCACCACCATCAGGGCCAGGATGCCGAACCAGATCGATGTTTCGACGGGCGACAGGCCGTAATCGAGGCCCATGATCATCGGATAAAAGATGGGGATGGTCAGCAGGATCATCGCCAGCGCGTCCATGACGCAGCCGAGAAAAATGTAGATCGCCAGGATCGCGCCCATCACCAGATAGGGCGACAGCCCGCTGCCCTTGACCCACGCGGCCAGCGCGCCCGGCATCTGCGACAGCGCCAGCGCGGTGTTCATCACGTCCGCGCCGAGAAGGATCAGAAAGATCATGGCGGTCGCTTCCGCCGTGCCGAGGATGCTATCCTTCAGTCCCCGCAGGCGCATGCCGCCGGACGCCACCGCCAGAATGCCGCAGGCGGCCGCGCCGATGGACGCGGCCTCGGTCGGATTCGCCCAGCCGCCGTAAATGCCGACGATGACCACCAGGAACACGAGCAGCACCGGCAGCACCTTGACCAGCGCGACCAGCCGCTCGGGCCACGCGACACGTTCGCCCGCCGGACCCGACCCCGGATTCACGCGCACCATGATCGCGACCACGATCATGTAGCCGATCATGGCGATAATGCCGGGCAGGACCG
>CAYIQU010000186.1:0-4482 GCA_964365645.1 uncultured Hyphomicrobiales bacterium
GCGAGGTCATCAAGTTCTCGGCCTCGGGCTTCCGCGACTTCACCCGCATCGCCGCCTCGGACCCGGTCATGTGGCGCGACGTCTTCCTCACCAACCGCGACGCGGTGCTCGACATCCTCCAGCGCTTCAACGAGGACCTGACCGCCCTGCAACGCGCCATCCGCAACGGCGACGGCAAGATGCTGGAGGAAACGTTCACCCGCACCCGCGCCATCCGCAAAAGCGTGATCGACGCCAAGCAGGCGTGAGCTAAAGCCTCACCGCCGCGCCGGCGCGGGCACGGTCCCAGGCGGCGTCGCCGGTCGTCTCGAAGATGAGGGTTTCGTCGGCGGGCGCGATCAGCCAATCGCCGCGCGCGATCTCGCCGTCCAGCTGCCCCGGCCCCCAACCCGAATAGCCGAGCGCGAAGAGAAGCCGCCTCGGCCCCTCGCCCCTGGAGGCGGCTTCCAGCACGTCGGGCGCGGGCGACCAGGCAAGCCCGCCCGGCACCGCTTGGCTGCCCGCGCCGGCGAAATCGGCCGAGTGCAGGACGAACCCTAAGTCCGCCTGCACCGGCCCGCCGTAGTGAATCGCCAAGTCGCCGCCGCGCTCGCCGCCCTCGCGGCCCAATCCCTTGAGAAAGTTCTTGAGGGAGCCCGAGCCGACGGCGCGGTTGACGATCAGGCCGAAGGCGCCGTCTGGGTCGTGGCGGATCAGGACGATGACGCTTTTGTGGAAACGCGGATCGGCGAGGCGTGGCGCGGCGACCAGCATCCGGCCGGCGAGAAAGAGTTCCTCCCCCGGTTCCCGATTTTGCGCGGGCGCGGGCGCGGCGAACAGCGCCACGGCGAGAAGAACGAAGACAAGAATGCGACCGGGCATGGGAACTCCCTCGCCGCCGAGGCTACCACGGAATCGGCGGCACGCGGAGCAGCGTCACGGGCCCCGCGAACAGCAGGCCTTCCTGAATCGCCACGGGAACGGCGAGGTGCGGCCGCCCGTTGCCGTTGCGCTGCGCCAGCGCGGCCAGGATCAGCTTCGCGGTCGCGGCGTCGCGCGGACTCATGGCGCCCTTGGCGCGCAGCGCGTCGATGGCCTCCCCATAGCCTTCGATGCGCGCGGTCAAGGCGGCGAGCGGCTGCATCGCGCCGTCAAGGGCGAGCGTGCCCTCGCCCGCGAACTGAAGCGCGCCGTAGCGCCCTTCCAGCGCCGCGATTTCCACCGTGCCGCCGCCGTCGCGCCAGGAACCGAGCGCGCCCGGACCCATGCCGGGGCGAAGGGAGGTCAGCTCGCCCATCACCCGGCCGGCGATCTTGAGGTGCGCGATGTCGCTGCCCAGCGGCAGGCGCGCGCGTTCCGACAGCCGCACGCCCACGGCCGCGATCTCGAACGCCTGGCTTTCGCTCCGATGATCGGCGGGCAAAACGTCGGCCCGCCGCCAATTCAAGGCCACGCTCGCCGCGGCGAAGTTCTCGGCCGTCGCCGGGCCTTCGATGTCGATCCGCTCGCCCGCCAACGCGAGAGCCGTCGCCGTCGGCCCGCGCAGGCGCGCCTCGACGGTCAAGCCGTCCGCCCGCGCCCGCCAGCCCGCCTTGCTGTTTTCCCCGGCGGGAATAATCGCGTGCGCGCCGGAAAGATCGAGGGTCACGCGGTCCAGCGCCCACGGCCGGGCCGAGAACACCGCGCGCGCCGGCATCCAGGTCCACGCCTTGCGCCCGGCCGCGAACGCGGCCTTCGGTTCGAGCACGCGGGCCTCGAGGCGAAAGGGGAACCCGCCCCGCGCGATCCCGGCGTGGGAAATCTCGATGCCTTGGGCGCGCTGGGCGTCGAGCCACAGCGCCACCGCCCCGGCGAAGCGCTCGGACAGGTAGAACCACCCCGCGCCGTAGAGCGCGGCGAGGCCGGCCAGAATAAGGACGGAGGCACGAACGGCGGCGCGCGCGGTCTTGGTCATGGCGTTTCCTTATAGAGTGTTGCCAGCGCAGGCACGAGACTTTAGCTTTTCCCGCTCATGTCCACTCCGCCCGCCGCCGCCGCTTCCGCCTGGTCCCGCCTCGCCCCGGCCGTGTTCGTGGTGCTGTGGAGCACGGGCTTCATCGGCGCCAAGCTGGGGTTGCCGTACGCCGAGCCGTTCACGTTCCTGTTCGTCCGCTTCGTCATCGCCGCGACGCTGCTCGCCCTGCTCGCCCGGATCGGCGGCGCGGTTTGGCCGGCCACCTGGCGCGCGGTGGGTCATGCCGCCGTCGCCGGCATCCTGGTTCACGCGATTTATCTCGGCGGCGTTTTCTGGGCGATCGGCCACGGGCTGGGCGCGGGAATTTCCGCGGTCATCATCGGCGTGCAACCGTTGTTGACGGCCGCCGCCGCCGGGATCGTGCTGGGCGAGACGGTCGCCCCGCGCCAATGGCTGGGACTGGGGCTGGGCTTCGCCGGGATCGTCCTGGTGGCGTCGGATCGATCGACCGCCGGGTACGGCGACGTGGCCGCCATCGGCGCGACCGTCATCGCCCTGTTCGGCATCACGGCGGGGACGCTTTACCAGAAGAAATTCGCCACGCGCATGGACCTGCGCGCCGGCTCGGCCGTGCAGTTCGCGATTTCCGCCGTTTTGGTCGGCGCGGTCGCCTGGATGAGCGAGGACATGCGCATCGACTGGACCGGCGAATTCCTGTTCGCGCTGGGCTGGCTGGTGCTGGTCCTGTCGCTCGGCGCGATCGCGATCCTCTATTTCCTGATCCGCCACGGCGCGGCGGCGAAAGTGGCGAGCCTGTTCTACCTGGTGCCCGCGATCACCGCGTTGATGGCTTTTTTCCTGTTCGATGAGCGCCTCGGCGTCCCCGCGTTCCTGGGGATGGCCGCCGTTCTCGCCGGCGTGGCGATGGCAAACCGCCCATGAGCCGCGCCGCGCCCGAGGACATCTGGATTTTCGGCTACGGCTCCTTGATGTGGCGGCCCGATTTCCCGCACCGCGAAACCCGGCCGGCGCGGATCAACGGCTATCATCGCGCGCTGTGCGTTTTTTCCACGCGCTATCGCGGCACCCGCGAGAAGCCGGGGCTGGTGCTGGGCCTCGATCGCGGCGGCACGTGCGTCGGCCGCGCCTTCCGGGTCGCCGCCCGCGACGCCGACGGGGTGCTCGCCTATTTGCACGAGCGCGAGATGCTGAACCGGGTCTACGATCCGCGCTGGCTGAAGGCCCGCACCCCCCAGGGGATCGTGCGCGCCTATGCCTTCGTCGTGCGCCGCGACCATCCCCAGTACGCCGGCCGGCTGTCCTCGAATCGAACGGTCGCCTTGATCGCGAGCGGCCGGGGCGAGCGCGGCACCAGCCTCGACTACCTCCGGGAAACGGTGCGCCACCTGGACGAATTGGGCGTGCGCGATACCCCGCTGCACGGGATTCTGGCCCGGATCGAATCCGCCCGGACCCGCGGAAAGTCCCACAAAAAAGCCGGGCGACGGTCACGCGCCTGATCTTATCGGCGCCCGCCCGGCCCCCATCCAGGCGCGTAAAAACATCGATTCATCAACGGGTTAGGAAGATCGAAGTTCCGCGCGGTTTTTTCCCCGGACCAAGGCCCGGCCAGGGAAGCACATTTTATTGCGCAACTTTGTTTCCGGGCCATATTAGTAATTCCTGAAAAGCTTCCTATCGAATTGTTCTGATTAACGAATTGGCAATAATTGCCGTCAGGATGACGTAAGGGGTTTCCCCTAGTAACCCAAGGGGGATTCGGAGTCGCCGCGAAGGAGCCGCCACCCATGTCGTTCTTGTCCATGCCCACCGCCCGCCATCTTGCCGGGTTCGTTCTCGCCCTCGCCGCCTTCGCCGGACCGCTCCCGGCGCAGGCCCAGGCGCAACGGGCCTGCGCGCCCTTTCCCCACGTCGCCTGGTGGGGCGACATGACCCACGACACGGTCCGCGCGGTGGTTCGCGACCGCTACAACGGCAATTGGGCCCCGGTCATCGACGGGCTGACCCAGCAGATGTCGACGATGCAGAACCTGAAGAATCAGGGCCGGCCCTACGCCGTTCCCAATTCCACCCGCCAGCTGGGCGGCGATCAATTGACCGTCTATCTCGACCAGGTGCGGCTCACGCTTTCCATTTTGTACTGCGTGCGCGATCAGGAACTGGCGCAACGCCGCGCCCCGGCCCCGGCAACGACCGCGGCGCCGATTCCGGCGCCCCCGGCCCCGGCGACGACCGCCGCGCCGATTCCGGCAACGACCGCCGCGCCGATTCCGGCGACGCCCGGCCGGTCCTAGAACTCAGCCGAATTTCGAGAACGCCCTCAGCCGCATTTGGAATACGTGCAACTGGTGCAGGTGTCGCAGCCTTCCTGGCGGATCAGGCTGGGCTGGCCGCACTTGGGGCACTGGCGGAACATGTTGGCCGGGGCATGGGCGTAGCCCCCCCCCCCCCCCCCCCCCCCCCCGCCCACCCCCCGCCCCCCCCCCCCCCCCGCCAACCGGGCCCCCTAGGCCCTGAGCAAACCCCAG
>CAYIQU010000187.1:0-4480 GCA_964365645.1 uncultured Hyphomicrobiales bacterium
GCCGTACTGGGTCAGCACGCGCTCGATCATGCGCCGCATGTAGCGCTCGCGGTCGCGCTCGCCGCCGTCAAAGGACGTTTCGCGGGCGACCCCCACGGCCGCGAGGATCGCCGGGAAATGCGACGCCGGCAGCTTCGCCCGATTGAACAGCGCCTGCAGGCCGAGCTGGCCCTGGTCGTAGATCAACGCCCGCGCGTTGGCCAGCGTCGTTCCGGCCAGCGCGGCCATCGCCGTCTCGAAAAACATCATGTCCCCCATCACCGCCGCGCGCAGGATGATGGACGGCGTCAGCCGCCCGTGCGTGCGCATCTGCTGGACGAGCACTTCGACGTCCTGCTCCTCGGCCTTGTTGGCGAGGCCGAGAACCGCCCGCTCGCGGCTGCTGAGCAGAAGACTGGCGGCCAATTCCGGCGCCAGATCGTGGCGCTTGACCAGATCGGCCCTGATTTTCTCGGAAACCACGGTCATCAGGCGCTCGGCGACCGTCATCGGCAGCTTGGGGCGCCCGATCATCGCCGCCTGGATCTCTTCCTTGGCGCCGAAAGTTTCCACCACCTTGTGCAGGGACGTCTCGGAAATCGCCGCCCCCTTGTTGGCGACCAGAGTCTGAACCGCGGCTTCGTTGTTGGTGTCGACCAGCGCCGAGGAAACGTTTTCCGACACCCGGGGGCGGGAGGCGACGGCCACCAGCTTGGCGGGGCTCTGGGTGCGGATGATCTCCACCAGGTCGGCGTCGGTTAGAACCTCGGAGAACTTGAGGATCGGCTCGGCGACGCTGTCCACGTCCTTGGCCAGCGCCAGCGCCACTTCATGCGGCACGCCCGGACTCTGCTTCAGGTTCTGCGCCAGGGCCTCGCGCACGCGCACCTCGGCGTCGCGGACCATCAGCCGGAAGATTTCCTCGGCGATCTTGCGTTCGGACTCGCTCAAGGCGCCGCTGTTGAAACTGGCGGCGATCTTGCCCGCGGTCTCCGCCCGGGCGTTGCCGGAAGGGTCCGTCAACAGGCGAACGACGTCGTCCTGGGTCAAGCCGCTCGGAGCCATGGGGCCTCGGAATAAATGACGGAACCGCTCGGGGATATCCCCGATACGAATAAGTCTCAACATCTTAAGGCCTGCGGTCGCACCCGCAAGCCTCTCTAGGTCCAAAGTCGGCGGGAATTAAGGACCGAACCCTTCCGATCGTTCCCCCCTGGAACCGATCCCGACCCGATTTTCGCCGCAATTGGCCGCTGAGATACGACCATCCCCGGCGGGTTGCCAGGGGCTGGACCGGCCGCCATAATGCCGGCCCTTCCTCCCAAGCCACATGTTTTCCGGAGAACTCTAAAATGACCGCTACCAGACTGATCGCCGCGGGCGCGGCCCTGATCGCCGGCATCGCCTTCACCGGCGCGAACGCCGAGGCCAGCGAAGAAGGCGCCAAGATTTTCCGCACCAAGTGCGGCGCCTGCCACACGGTTGAAAAAGGCAAGCACAAGGTCGGCCCGTCGCTGATCGGCGCCTACGGCCGCCAAGCCGGCACCGCCGAAGGTTACACCCGCTACGTCGGCCTCAAGGGCGCCAGTTACAAGTGGGATGCCGCCCTGCTCAACGAATACCTGACCGACCCCGACAAGTTCGTGAAGGCCAAGGGCGCACCGCGCAGCGCGATGGCCTTCAAGCTGCCCAACGACAAGGAACGCAAGGAAGTGATCGAGTTCATCGAGAAGTCGAAGTAAGCCTCTCGCGGCGACTCTTTGCGACGACGGCGCCGGCGGCCATGCCCCGGCGCCGTTTTCTTTGCATAACGAAGCCGCTAGGATAAACCCCGTCAGAACCCACGCGAGAAAAGGCCCGGCCGCCCATGAACATCAAGGACCATATCCGCTCCATCCCCGACTTCCCGAAGCCGGGCATCTTGTTCTACGACATCTCCACCCTGCTCGCCCACGCCGACGCCTGGCAGGTGGCGATGGGGCGCATGGCCAAGATGATCAGCCGTCATCAACCCGACGTGCTGGCGGGAATCGAATCGCGCGGCTTTTTGATCGCGGCGCCCTTGGCGCTCAAGCTGGGCCTCGGCTTCATCATGGTCCGCAAGCGCGGCAAGCTGCCGGGCAAGACCATCCGCCACGAATACGCCCTCGAATACGGCACCGACGTGGTCGAAGTCCAGCACGACGCCGTCCACAAGGGTCAGCGCGTCGTCATCCTCGACGATCTTCTCGCCACCGGCGGCACGCTGAACGCGGCGACTGAATTGTTGACCAAGGTCGGCGGCCAGGTCGCCGGCGCGGCGTGCCTGATCGAGCTGTCGTTCTTGAACGGCCGCTCGCGCGTCAAGGTGCCGTTCGATTCCCTCGTCGTCTACGACCAGTAAGACAATCCCCTTGTCCACCATCGACCGCGCCGCGCTCGACCAGTTTCTCCGCGACGTCGGCCCGGTCGCGGCCAAGCGGTTGGCGGGCGTGTTCGCGGCCGAGACTCGCCGCCGGGTCGAGGCCGCCCTCCGCCTCGCCCCCGCCGGACCGGGACCCGATTTGCGCCGCGAGGCCCATTCGCTGAAAAGCGCGGCGCGGACCTATGGGGCGGCGGGCATCGCCCAAGCCGCCCAGGCGCTGGAAGAAGCTTGCAACGCCAATCGCGCCGCCGACGTCGCGCCGCTGGCCCGGGCATTGGCCGAAACGGTCGCGCGCGATCTGTCCGAGTTCGAGGCCGTTATCGCCGCGACTTCCTGACCTCGCCCGAGGACATCGTCATCGCCATCTTCGCCGCCTTCTTCATCGCCGTCGGCAGCGCGAGCCCACCCAGTTTCGCCACCGGCCACCATGTCATCCCCGTCACGGCCGCGCCCGCCCCCGTTTTCCCGGACACGCGCGCCCGCATCACCGTCCCGCGCAGCTCGAAATGCGAAAAGACGTGGCGCAGCGGTTCTTCCCCGACGAGGCGCCATGAGCCGCGCGCCGGCGCGTGGGCGCGCGCCGCCTTCGCCTCCCAAGGCTCATCGCGCCAGGGCGTCGAGGGAAATTCCATCATCCCGCCCAGCAATCCCTGCTCGGGCCGGCGGCGCACCAGCACGCGCCCGCCGCCGTCTTCGGCCCAGAAGATCACGGCGTGGCGGACGGGACGCGCGGCTTTCTTCTTTTTTCCGGGGAACGTCTCAGGGTCGCCCGTCGCGCGGGCGCGGCAGGCGGTCGCCCACGGACAGGCGGCGCAATCCGGACGGCGCGGCGTGCAAATCGTCGCGCCCAGGTCCATCAACGCCTCGGCGAAATCGCCGGGATAGGACGCCGGCATCATCGCCTTCGCCCGCGCGGCGATCGTGTCGCGATCCTCGGGCAACGCGAAACGACGCCCATGCAGCCGGGCGATGACGCGGGCGACGTTGCCGTCCACGGGAACCGTTCGCCGGCCGAAGGCGATGGCGGCGACGGCGGCGGCCGTGTAGGCCCCGACGCCCGGCAGCGCGTTCAATCCCTCTTCGTTATCGGGAAACCGCCCGCCCAGGGTTTCCGCGACGACGCCCGCCGCCCGGTGCAGGTTGCGCGCCCGGGCGTAGTAGCCCAGCCCCTGCCAGGCGTGCAGCACGTCGTCGAGATCGGCCTTGGCCAGGGCCGCGACCGTCGGCCAGCGTTTCAGGAACCGCTCGTAATAAGGCGCGACCGTCGCCACCGTCGTCTGCTGAAGCATGATTTCGCTGAGCCACACGCGATAGGGATCGCGCGGCCCGTCCACCCGCCAAGGCAGGGTCCGCTGGGCGCGCTCGAACCACGCCGACAGGCGCCGGCCCAGGGCCTTCGGAGCGGCGGCCGGAAACGGCGCGGGGCGGGGAGTTCTGGTCATGGCGCGCATCGGGTTCTACCATGCGCCCCCATCACGGGGCGATCCATGGCCGAGCGCAATTACGACAAATTCTCCGGAAAGCCGAGGCGGTTCCGCGGAAGCACGCCGCTGACGACCCTGGTGCGCCGCCTGACGCAGCCCTTGTTCGGCAAGCGCGGCCTCGCCGACGGGCGGGTGGTGTCCGAGTGGACGGAAATCGTCGGCCCCATGCTGGCCCGGTCTTCGGTTCCCCAGCGCATCGTCTACCCTCGCGGCGAGCGAACCGGCGGAACGCTGCACCTGAAAGTCGCCCCGGGCGGCATGGCGACCGAATTGCAGCATCTGGAACCGCTCTTGATCGAGCGGATCAACACCCACTTCGGCTATCGGGCGGTGACCCGGCTAGCCCTGATCCAGGGGCCATTGCCCGCGCCGCCCCCCGCGCCGGCCCCGCCGCCCGAACTGGACGCCGAGGCCGAACGCCACCTGGACCAGTTGTTGAAGGACGTCACCGACCCCTCGGTCCGCGAGCGGCTGAATTCGCTGGGCCGGGCCGTCCTGGCCCGCCCGGCTGTGGACAACTCAGGCCTAAACAGCCCGAAAAAGGCCTAATTTCGGGTCAGAGCGTGATCTTCCCATATGGAACCGCCCTGCGCCGGGAGGATTTTGCGTCGCG
>CAYIQU010000188.1:0-4434 GCA_964365645.1 uncultured Hyphomicrobiales bacterium
GCCCAGGACGGCGGTTTCGCGGCCGGCGCCGGGCGCGGCGGCGGGATTGTTCCGCGCGCTTGCGAACCACGAGGACAAAGTCGAGGCGACTTTCCCCGGAACGGCGGCCGACAGCCGATCGGCGACGAACGCGGCCAGCCCCGCCGGCCGTGACAGGGGCGCGGCGGCGGCGGCGGGGGGCGGCAATCGAGGCGAACGGCCGGGCGCGGGCGGGCCGCCCGTTGCGTCCAGCGTGGACGGGGATGGCGATGACGGCGCCGGGCGCAGGAGCGTCGCCTGCATCAGGGTCCCGACGTTGATGCGGTCGGTTGCGGCCGGGGCGGCGGCGGGTGGCGGCGATCCCGGGGCGGCGCCGGCGGCGGGCGCATGGGACCCGCCGGGACGCACGGCCGACGGCGGCGCGCCGTCAACGGACAGCAACCAGAACTGGACGGCGGGGAACAGGGCGGTCAGTTGCAGAACGAGGCGCGCGTCGGCGGGGATCGGCAGCGGCATGGAAAGCTGGAGCGGGACGGGCCCCAGCGGAGTCTGGACCAGAAGCTTCTGCAGGGTCGGATCGACGGCGCGAACCAGGCCTTCGAGCTTGGCGCCCAGGGCGAGGTCCAGCAGCGCCGCGGGCGGCTGGGCGACGGTGACGGTTACGGGCGGGGGCGGCGCGGACGGCGGAGCCGGCGGCGCGGGCGGCGGCGGGGTGACGGTTGTCATGATTCCCCGCCCAGAGCGTCAGGCGAGCAGGCGGCGGGCGATGGCCTCGACGTCCACCGCGGCCTCGCTGTTGGGGTATCGGGTCAGAAGCGACGTCTGGTTGCGGATCGTCTCGCGCACCTTGGCGTCGCGGCGAATGATGCCCAGAAGCGGCGGCGCTATTTTCAGGAATCCCTGACACGCCTTCAGCAGCGTGCCGTAGGTCCGCTCGCCTTCCTTGGTGGAGTTGGCCATGTTGATGACGATGCGGACGTCGCGGCCGGGCATTTCGGCGTTGGTCATCTTGATGAAGGCGTAGGCGTCGGTCAGCGAGGTCGGCTCGTCGGTGGCCAGCACGATGCACGTCGCCGCGCCGTGGGCAAGCTGGCGGACGGTGCGTTCGACTCCGGCGCCGAGGTCGAGAATGACCCGGTCGTAGGACCCGGCGATTCCGGCGATGTCGTCGTTGAGCATCTGCACGCGGCTGGCGGCGAGACTGGCGAGGCTGCCCGAGCCCGACCGTCCGGCGATCACGTCGAAGGCTCCGTCGGTGTAGCGGGTGATCGCCTGGGCCAACACCATGCGACCGGCGATGACCGCGCTCAAATCGTGCTTGGGCATCAACCCCAGCTGGATGTCGAGGTTGGCGAGGCCCAAATCCCCGTCGAACAGCAGCACGCCTTGGCCGGCGCGGGAGAAGGCGTGGGCCAGCGTGATGGAAAACCAGGTCTTGCCGACGCCCCCCTTGCCGGAAGCAATCGCCATCACGTTGGCGGCCTTCGGACGCGACGCGGGCATGGGAGTCGGGGCGGAGGACAGGGGGGCGGCGGTCATGACTGAGTCCCGGTGTTCGGGGCCAAGCGTAGCACACGCCGGGCGGCGGGCAATGTCTTCGCGCGGCCGGGTCGTTCCCTAAATCTGGCCAACGGTCTTGATGCGGGCCTTGGGGTGGATTTCGTTCTGCGACAGGATGATGGTCGCCGGGCGGAAACGCTCGATGATCGAGCGGACATAGGGCCGGATGGTCGGGCTGGTCAACAGCACCGGCACTTCGCCCATCATCGCCTGGCGCTCGAAGGTGGTGCGCAGGGTATTGATGAAATCGTGCAACCGCGTCGGCGGAACGGCCAACTGCTTGTCGTCGCCGGTGCCGACCAGGGATTCGGCGAAGACCTGTTCCCATTGCGGCGACAGCGTCACCAGCGGGATGAAGCCGGTGTTGTTGGTGTTCTGGTCGGAAATCTGGCGCGAAAGGCGGGCGCGGACGTGCTCGGTGATCATCATCACGTTGCGGGTATGGCCGCAGGCCTCCGAGATGCCTTCGAGGATGGTCGGCAGGTCGCGGATCGAGATGCGTTCGGTCAGCAGGTTCTGGAGAACGCGCTGGATGCCGCCGATCGAAATCTGCGACGGCACCATGTCGGCGACCAGTTTCTGGTGCTGCTTGTCCATGTCGTCGAGAAGCTTCTGGGTCTCGGCGTAGGACAGAAGCTCGGCCATGTTGTCCTTGATCACCTCGGTCAGGTGCGTGGTGATGACGGTGGCGGGATCGACCACGGTATAGCCGCGGAACAGGGCTTCCTCGCGATTGGCTTCCTCGATCCACATGGCGGGCAGGCCGAAAGTGGGCTCGGTGGTCTTCTCGCCGGGCAGCGAGATGTCTTCGCCGCGCGGGTCCATGACCAGCAGCATGTTGGGGCGTAAATCGCCGCGGCCGGCCTCGATTTCCTTGATGCGCACGAGGTAGGTGTTGGCCGGCAGCTGCATGTTGTCCTGGATGCGCACGGGCGGCATGACGAAGCCGACCTCGGTCGCCATCTGCCGGCGCAGCGCCTTGATCTGGTCGGTCAGCTTTTGGCCGTCGCGCGGCGCGTTGATGAGCGAGAGCAGGCCGTAGCCGAGTTCGAGGCGGATATAATCGATCTTCAGCGCGGTCGCGATCGGTTCCTCGGCGCTCGGTTTTTTCTCGATGGTCTTTTCTTCTTCCTTGCGGCGGGCCTCGTCGCGGACGCGGGTCACGGTCTCGCGGTGGACCAGGAAGGCGCCGCCGCCGGTGATCGCCGCCATCAGCAGGAAGGGAAACGACGGAATACCCGGCACGGCCGCCAGGATGAGCAACAAGGCACTGACCATGCCGAGCGCGCGGGGCTGGCCGCCCAGCTGCTTGAACAGGGCCTTTTCCGTCGCGCCGGAGAGGCCCGCCTTGGTCACCACCATGCCGGCGGCGGTCGAAACCAACAGCGCCGGAATTTGGGTGACGAGGCCGTCGCCGATGCTCAGCCGCGTATAGCTGTCGGCGGCCTGGGCGAAGGAGATTCCCTTCTGGGCCATGCCGATGATCATGCCGCCGATGACGTTGATGAAGATGATCAAGAGGCTGGCGATGGCGTCGCCGCGCACGAACTTGGCGGCGCCGTCCATGGCGCCGAAGAAAGTGCTTTCGTCCTCCAGCGCCTTGCGGCGCTTGCGCGCCTCGTCCTCGTTGATCAGGCCGGAAGACATGTCGGCGTCGATCGCCATCTGCTTGCCGGGCATGGCGTCCAAGGTGAAGCGGGCGGCGACTTCGGCGATGCGGCCCGAGCCCTTGGTGATGACGACGAAGTTCACGATCGTCAGGATGGCGAAGACGATGATGCCGATGACGAAGTTGCCGCCCATCACGAACCCGCCGAAGGCCTCGATGACGTGGCCGGCGGCCGCCGTTCCGGTGTGGCCTTCCGCCAGGATCAGGCGGGTGGAGGCGAGGTTCAGCGCCAGCCGGAGCATGGTCGCGATTAGCAGCACCGTCGGGAACGCGTTGAAATCGAGCGGCTTCTCGATGAACAGGGCAATCATCAGGATCAAGACGGCGAAGGTCAGCGAGAAGGCCAGGCTGATGTCGAGCAGCCACTTCGGCAGCGGCAGGATCAGCACCGCCATGATCGCGGTGACCGCGAGGGCGAAGAGAATGTCGCCGCGGCGCGCCAGTCCCGCCAGTCCTTCGCGGACGGCGGGCGACAACAGGGCGGGCACGGTGGGTTGCGGCGTGGCGTCGGCCATGGGCGACGAAACCTCGACTTATATTCTTAGACGGAAGGCCGTTCTTCGCGGGGCGTCGGAACGGAGAATCCTTCCTCGTTGTACTGTTTCAGCTTGTTGCGCAGCGTCCGGATCGAGATGCCGAGGATAGTGGCCGCGTGCGTGCGATTGCCGAGGCAATGGGTCAGCGTGTCGATGATCAGGTCGCGCTCGACGGCGGCGACGGTGCGGCCGACCATGCCGGCGGTGCCGGCCTGGGCGCCCGATTTGTCCGCGGCCGGGCGGGGACCGCCGAGGACGATGGTCTCGGGTCCGATTTCCGGGCCGGCCGACAGCAACACGGCGCGGTGCAGCGTGTTTTCCAACTCGCGCACGTTTCCCGGCCAGGCATGGCGCTTGAGCAGGGTCATGGCCTCGGCCGAGATGGCGGGCGGCTTGAGCGCGTTCGCTTCGGCGTGCTTGCGGACGAAATGCTCGGCCAGCGCGGGAATGTCCTCGGGGCGGTCCTTGAGCGGCGGAATGTCGAGGTTGACGACGTTGAGGCGGAAATACAGGTCCTGGCGGAAGCGGCCCTGGGTGGTTTCTTCCTCCAGGTTGCGGTTCGAGGTCGCCAGGATGCGGACGTCGATCTTGACCGGCTGGCCGCCGCCCAAGCGGTCGATTTCCCGCTCCTGGATCGCGCGCAGCAGCTTGGCCTGGATGCGAACGTCCATTTCGCTGATTTCGTCGAGC
>CAYIQU010000189.1:0-4426 GCA_964365645.1 uncultured Hyphomicrobiales bacterium
GGCTTCGCGCAAGCCGAGCCCGCTGCCGCCGTAGGATTCGGGGATCAGGGCGGCGAGGAATCCGGCCTCGGTCAGCGCCCGGACGAATTCCCCGGGGTAGGCCCGGGCCGCGTCCTTGTCCCGCCAGTAGGCGCCGGGAAAGCCCGCGCACACCGCGCGCACCGCGGCGCGGATCTCGGGGAATGTTTCGTCGCTTGAAGGGTCGGTCATGGCTTGCCTCGGCTCACGGGCGAGGTCATGCTTTTAGCAGCCGGACACAGGGGGCGAAAGACGCATGAACTACGGCGCATTGGCCGACGCGGTCGGACTGGTTCATGCCGCCGTCGTGCTGTTCGTGGTGGGTGGACTGGCCCTGATCGGGGCGGGATGGGCCCGGGGCTGGCGCTGGACGCGGGGGATTTCGTTCCGTCTCGCCCACCTGCTTGCCGTCGCCGTCGTCGTTCTCCAGACCTGGCTCGGCCAGCTCTGCCCGCTCACCCTTTGGGAAAACAGCCTGCGCCAGCTTGCAAGACAGGAAGGCGTCGGCGAGAGCTTCGTCGCCCATTGGCTGGAACGGCTTCTCTATTGGCGCTTCCCGTCGTGGGTGTTCCTGGCGGCCTATACCGTTTTCGGCGCCCTGGTGCTGGCGACGTTGATTGGGTATCCCCCGCGGCGAGGAAAAAAACGCCCATGATTTCTCCGGCCGGACCCATCCGCCGCAACGCCGACGTTTTGCGCGAGTTGCTGCCCTTGCAGGGCCGGCGGATCGTCGACGTCGGCTGCGGCGATGGCGCCTTGGTGCGCCTGATGACCCGCGAGGGCGCGCGGGTAACGGGCGTCGACCCCAATCCGGCGCAAATCGCCAAGGCCCGCGCGACCGAGGCGGCGGGCGACGAGACCTATGTCCTGGCGCCGGGCGAAAACCTGCCGTTCCCCGACGGCGCCTTCGACGCGGTCGTGATCTTCAATGCCCTGCACCATATTCCGGCCAAGGCCCTGGACGCGGCGCTGGCCGAGACGGCGCGCGTGCTCAAGCCCGGCGGACACGCCTGCATCGTCGAGCCGCTGGCCGAAGGCCCCCACTTCGAACTGGCCCAGCCGGTGGACGACGAAACCCAAGTCCGCGCCGAAGCCTACCGGGCCGTGCGCGCGGCCCTGAAACGCGGCCTGTTCCGCGAGGAGCGCGAGGAAACCTACGTCAACCCCGTCCCGATCGAGAGCGTCGAGGCGTTCGTCGAGCGCTTGGTTCGCATCGATCCCGCCCGCAAGGACGCCATCGCCCGGCACGAGGCCGAACTGCGGAGCCGCTTCGCCCGCTTGGGCCGCGAGGCGCCCCAAGGCCGGGTTTTCGACCAACCCATGCGAGTGAACTTGCTGACCCGCTTTTGAGCGCCGTAGCGTGCGCGCGGCGCGCGCAAGCCCGCCGTTGCGCGGGCCTTTCGGAGCGGGCATCATCCAAGCCAACGCACCACCCCCAGCCGGAGATATCCCATGGCCAAGGCGACGAAGAAGAAAGCCAAGAAGACCCCCAAAGCGAAGCGCCCTCCCGCCCGGACGGTGAAAAAACCCGCCGCGAAAAAATCGGCGCCCACGAAAAAACCCGCCGCGAAAAAATCCTCGCGTAGCGCGGGCTTGCGCGCGCCGAGCGCAAGAAAACAAACGGGCGCCTTCGTCGTCCGCGCGCCCGAGGCGCCGTCGCTGCCCGTCGTCGGGACCCAGGCGCGCTTTCCGGTGCGGCGCATCTTCTGCGTCGGCCGCAACTACGCCGAACACACCCGCGAAATGGGCCACGACCCCGACCGCGAACTGCCGTTCTTCTGCACGACGGACCCGGCGGGGCTGGTCCTGAGCGGCGGCACGTTTCCCTATCCGCCGCTGAGCAAGGACGTGCACCATGAAATCGAGCTGGTCGCCGCCATCGGCCGTGGCGGCGCCGACATCCCGGCGGAGAAGGCGCTGTCCCACATCTACGGCTACGCCGTCGGCCTCGACATGACCCGGCGCGATTTGCAAGGCGAGGCGAAGAAAACCGGCCGGCCGTGGGAAGTCGGCAAGGCCTTCGCCCACGCCGCGCCCTGCACCGCCATCCACCCGGCCAGCGCCATCGGCCACCCCAACGAGGGCCGCATCTGGCTCAACATCAACGGCCAGCAGCGCCAGCGCGGCGATTTGAAGGAATTGATTTGGTCGGTCCCGGAAATCATCGCCCACGTCTCGCGCCTGTTCGTGTTGGCGCCGGGCGATTTGATCTTCACCGGCACGCCCGCCGGCGTCGGCCCGGTGAGCAAGGGCGACGTGCTGGAAGGCGGCGTCGAGGGCGTGGACCGGCTCATGGTCCGCGTCGGCTAAAAGCACCCGCGCTCAGTCAAGTTCCCGATCCTGGGCCGGATGCCATACCGAGAGAATGCCGACCGCCAGTCGGTTCGGACTGGCGGGATCGGGTATCAGTTCGTAACGGATGATGTAGTGGTAACGCGAGACGACCATTTCGCGGTACCCTTCCCCGTACTCCGGGTATCGCCGCGGAAACCGCGACAGGTTGTTTCCGGCCGCGATCAAAGATTCGGCGACTGCCACGGCCGCCAGCGGATTATGGTCGAGAAGATAATTCCGAATCCGCAAGGCATCGCGCAACGCCCGTTCCGACCAAAGCACCCGCATCAAGCTTTACGGGTCGGCGGCGGCTTGCGTTTCTTGTCGCCCCAGGTCCGTAGCCATTCGGTGGCGGTGCGGTGATCCACGTGGCGGCCCGCGGTCAAATCCTCGCGCCCCTCACGAACGGCCGCGATCTCGGCCGGTGAAGGGTCGGTCAGGGCGTCTTTTTTGCGGGGTGTGGCCATGCATTCAGTATGGCCGATCGCCATTCCGGACGCAATACGGGCTCGCCACGCCTTACCTGCGGCGAAAAAACGAAACCGGTTCGCCCGCAACTCTTTCCACCCTAATTCACAGTTCGATCGTCTTGCCGTCCTCGGCCGTCTCGACGGGAAAGCCCGCGAGGCGGCCGAGCATGTCGGGACCGAAGTGGGTCAGGATCACCCGTTTCGCCGCGATCTCGGGCAGGCGGGCCGCGAGCGTCGCGTAATCCATGTGCCCGCCCAGTTTCTTGTCGTAGAAATAAGTCTCGGCGATGAACAGATCGGCGTTTCGGCCCGCGCCGATCAGGCCCTCGCTCCAGGCCCCGTCGCCCGAATACGAAACGGTCTTGCCCCCGACCTCGAGCCTGAGCGCGTAGCACGGCGCGCCCGCCTGGTGGGTGGCCGGAAACGGCGTTACCGCGTAAGGCCCGTGCCGCAACGTTTCGCCCTCGCGCAATTCGACGTATTCCAGGGGAAAGCGATATTCCTTGCCGCCGGCGCCGGGAAACAAGCATTCGAGCGTGTCGGTGACGCGCTTTTCCGTGCCCGGCGGCCCGGCGATCAGCAGGGGCCGCTCGCGCCGGCTGGCGATGCGCGCGTCCAACAGCAGGAACGGCACGCCTCCGAAGTGGTCGCCGTGCAGATGGGTGAGGAAGATCGTGTCGATGGCGTTGGGATCGACGCCGAACGCGCGCAGCGCGACCGGCGACGACGCGCCGCAGTCGATCAGGCAGCAGCCGGCGTCGTGACTCACCTGAAAGCAGGTGTTGAAGCGCCCGCCGCTGCCGAAGGCGTCGCCCGAGCCGATGAAGCGGACCTGAACCATCGCCTTTCGCCTCAGTGCTCGCCGCCGCCCCGGAAATGGAACTGCGCCCCGGTGCGGATGCCCGACGGCCAGCGCGCGGTCACGGTCTTGAGCCGGGTGTAGAACCGCACCCCTTCCATGCCGTGGATGTGGTGGTCGCCGAACAGCGAGGCCTTCCAGCCGCCGAAACTGTGGTAGGCGACCGGCACCGGGATCGGCACGTTGACGCCGACCATGCCGACCTGGATGTGGCCGACGAAATCGCGCGCCGCGTCGCCGTCGCGGGTGAAGATGGCGACGCCGTTGCCGTAGGCGTGATCCTGGATCAGGCCGACCGCCTGGTCGTAGCTGTCGGCGCGCACCACCGACAAGACGGGGCCGAAGATTTCCTCGCGGTAGATTTTCATCGCCGGCTCGACGTGGTCGAACAGGCAGCCGCCGAGAAAGAATCCGTCCTCGTAGCCCTGCAATTTCAGGCCGCGCCCGTCGACGGCGAGCGTGGCGCCTTCCTTCAGCCCGGAATCGATGTAGCCGAGAATCTTGTTGAGGCTGTCGCGGGTGACGACCGGACCCATTTCCGCCTGCGGGTCGGTGTAGGGCGCCACTTTCAGCGCCTGGATCTTGGGCGCCATGCGGCGGATGAATTCGTCGGCGGTTTCCCGGCCCACCGGCACCGCGACCGAGATCGCCATGCACCGCTCGCCGGCCGAGCCGTAGGCCGCGCCCATCGCCGCGTCCACCACCTGGTCCATGTCGGCGTCGGGCATGATGACCATGTGGTTCT
>CAYIQU010000190.1:0-4406 GCA_964365645.1 uncultured Hyphomicrobiales bacterium
CCATGGTCACGACCGCGACCATCAGTTCGTAGGGGCGCAAGGGGCTGACGAACAGCTGGCCCAGGTTGCGCGCCCACATTTCCTCGATGAACGACAACCCGACGCCGAGATTGGTGCGGAACAGGACGTCCCACAGCAACACGCCCGCGATCAACACGCCCGCCGCCTGCACCAGCCACGACGAATGGCTCATGAAAAAGACGGTGATGAATCCCCACACCACCATGTTCATGATCGGCCAGTAGAGCAGCTCGATGACGCGCGGCCAGGACCGGCGGAACACGAACAGGTGCCTGAGCAGCATCGCCCCCACCCGCTGGGCGGAGAACGCCTTGGGCGCCGGCAGGTCGAAATCGTCGCCGGAACGCCGAGGCGCGGCGGTCATGGGGAGACTCCCGATGGGTCTCTCGTCTTGGCGGCGGTCGCCGCCGGGGCGCGGGCGATGGCGAGAAACACTTCTTCCAGGGTGCGCCGGCCATGGCGGCGGATCAGGCCGTCGGGCGATCCGTCGTCGACGATGCGGCCCTGCTTCATCATCAGGACCCGGTCGCAGAGCCGTTCGACCTCGGCCATGTTGTGGGAGGCGAGCAACACGGTCGCGCCGGTTTCGCGGCAATAGCGTTCCAGGAACCCGCGCACCCAGTCGCCGGTATCGGGGTCCAAGGACGCGGTCGGCTCGTCCAGCAGCAACAGGCGCGGCCGGTTGAGCAGCGCCTTGGCGAGCGACAGGCGCGTCCCCTCGCCCGCCGAGAGAGTCCCGGTCGGCCGGTCGAGCAGCGGCGTCAAGTCGAGCGCCCCGGCCAGTTCGGCGATCCGCCCGGCGACGTCGGCCAAGCCGTAAAGATGGCCGTAGACGATCAGGTTTTCCCGCGCGCTCAAGGTCTTGGGCATGTCGATGTAGGGCGACGAGAAATTCATGAACGGCAGCGCGCGGTAGCGGTCGTCGACCATGTCGACGCCGAGCACGCGCACCGCGCCCGCGTCCGGCTTCAAGACGCCCAGCAGCATGGCGATCGTGGTCGACTTGCCCGCGCCGTTGCCGCCCAAGAGCGCGGTCACCGAGCCTTCGGCCACGGCGAAGCTCATGCCGTCGACGGCGGTGACGGCCGGACCCCGGCGGTCGCCGAACCGCTTGACGAGATCTTCAACGACGATGGCCGAACGGAGGGTCATGGGATGGATGGTTTGTGGAACGAACGATTTAACCGCGTTGCTTCCGTCGCTATGTGCCAACTTGTTTTCATGGGAGAGCCAGCACCTACCTTCGCCATTCGGAAAGTCACCCCCACCCCAACCCTCCCCCGTCGAGGGGGAGGGGGTTTAAGGTTCCTCCCCCGTCACGCCGTCAGGCGTGCATTCGCGGACCGCTAGGCGTGCATTCGCACGACGCGGGGGGACTTATTTAACCTCCCCCTCCCCCCTTGCGGGGGAGGGTTGGGGTGGGGGGTGTGTCCATACAAGATGAAAATGCTCTAGCGTTTCTTTTTCCCGGCGTCGGGCGGGGCGGCGTCCGGGGCGGGAAGGAAGTCGCCCTCTTCCTCGTCCTCGGGCGCGCGCTCCATCCGGCGCTTGATCTTGAGCAGCTCGCGGCGGCGCGCGTCCTCGGCGATCATGGTTTCGACGTGGCGGCCCTGGAACATCTCGATGCCGACCGAGCGGCCGAAATCGACCGCGTCCGCCGAATCGCAGCGGCACAACACCACGGTCTTGCTGCCGCCTTGCAGCATCCCGCGAATGCGCTCGGCGGCGTGCGGGTCCTCGGCCATTTCCGGGGTCCACACCAGCTTGGCCATGTCGGCGCCGAGCCGCTGGCGATCGATGATGTTCATGGTCTGGTAGGTCAGCCCGTCGAGGCAGACCCGATAGCCCTTGTTCTGGACGAATTCGCGCGCGAACAGGTAGGTGTTGAGATCGGAGAAGATGTCCTCTTTCTGCAATTCGATGATCATGCCGCCGCGCCGGCCGGCGGACACGTTCTCGTCGAACGCCATGAATTCGGGCGCCAGCAGGGTGCGGACGTTGATGTTGAAGCTGATGTCGCCGCTGACCGTCACGCGGTCGGTCTTGGTCAGCAGCGCGAGCATCCGCTTGTCCAGCGTTTCGGTCAGGTGCTGGAACAGCCAGCGGTTCGAGGTCAGGTTGACGCCGGGCAGCAGCGTTTCGCGCAAATCCTTGATCGAGATGAACAGCTCGCTGAAGATCGGATTGGGCGAGCCGGCCTCGTCGATGGCGCAGGCGAACTGGCGCCGCACCAGGTTCGAGAGATCGGCGCGGAGCAGCGCGGTTTCGATGCGCGCCAGCACCTCGGGCGTCAACGGCTCGCCTTTTTCCTGGCGGGCCTTGAGGCGCGCGCGCGCGTCCATGCCGGCCTTTTCCTCGCCGCCGCGCTTGGTTTCCGTCTCGGCCACGCTGCGCGCGGCGTAGAGGATGTCGTCGTACTGCTTCTCGGCGTCGAGAATGCTGGCGAATTCGCGGCCGTCGGCCCCTTCCGCCGTCACCAGCGGGTCCTCGCCGAACAGGTAGCGCAGCCGCTGGATGATGGCGTCGACCTGCACCTGGATCTCGGCCTTGTAGAAGAAGAACAGATCGCCGTTGGCGAGCGCGAACAGCTGCCCGTTCATCGCCCGGACGATGGGGTCGAAGTTGGCCGCCGCCGTGCGCAGGTGGTTGTCGCGGCGGTTGTAGGGGCGCAGTTGCGACAGGTGCACGTGCGCCGCACGGCGCCCGGCGCGCATCTTTTCCAGCTGCTGGACGTATTCGAGCAGCAAGGCTTCCTGCGGGCGGCGGGATTCGGGTGCGTTGGCCATGGCGCGCGTGCTCCCCTTTACCCGGCCGCCTGCGGACGGGCCTTGTCCGCGATCGCCTTGGCGAGCCGGTCGATGAAGTGTCCCTGGAAGCGGGTGATGCCCAGGCTCAAGCCCCACTTGACCGCCTGTTCGGTGTCGACGCGGGCAAGAATGACGCCGGCCGCGCCGGTGCGCTGGACGACCTCGCGGACCTCGGCGAGGCGGCTGTCGGGGGCCTCGCTCGCGAATTCGGGGCCCCAGGCGATCTTGACGAAATCCGCCTTCAGGATGCTGGGGTCGAAAAATTGGAGCGCCAACGGGCTGACCCCGTCGACCACCACCCGGTAGCCGCGCTTTTGCAGCGAATCGCGGGCGAAGGCGTAGGCGTTCATGTCGGCGAAAATATCGAGGATTTGCAGCTCGACGATCACCTTGGCGGCATTCTCGCCGATCGCCTGGTGGAATTCCTGGAAATCGCGCCCCATCACCGTGTTGATGTTGAGGTTCAGGCTGACGGCGACCCGTTGCCGGGTCAGTTCGCGCTGCGCGATCAAGGCGAGCATCTTGCGGTCGATGATCTCGGTCAAATACTGGAACAGCCACGGGCTGGAAAACAGGTTGACGCCGGGCGCGATGCGGTCGCGCAGCTCGTTCATGGCGATGAAGTTCTCGCGGAATATAATATCGGCCTTGCCGCCGACGCCGATCTGAAGCGCCGGCTGTTCGCGGATCAAGTCGCTGATGCGGATCGCCTTCAGCTTGCGTTCGATCTCGACCAGGTTCGTCGCGGTAAGCGGCGCGCCCTTGGCGCTGGTCGCGCTCTGCTGCGCCTCCAGCCGGCGGGCGGCGACGACGGCGGCGGCGAGAAGCTGTTCCGACGTGGCGTAGAAGCGGTCGTAGTCGTCGCGATTGGCGAGGTCGTACCAGGAGACGAAGCGATCCTCCATGTCCCCGTCGGCGGTCTGGGCCAACGGGTCCTCGCGGAACAGCCCGCGCACCTTGCCGATCGGCTCGTCGGTCTGGTCGATCGGGATGTTGCGGCAGATCAACACCATGTCGGCGTTGGCGAGCATGAAGAGCGCGCAGTTGGCGTTGATCACCAGATGGTCGAACGCGCGCTTGGCGATGTCGAGAAAGCGCGCCTGGCGGTTGCTGGCGCGCAGCCGGGACAGGTGCAGGTGCGCCGCGAAATAGTCCTTGGGGTCGTCGGCGATCTTGCGCAGGCGCTCGACCAGCATCGCCTCCTCGCCGCCGGCGCCTTTTCGCGTGGGTCCTTGGTCCGCCATGATTCCGCCGCCGCGCGTGCGCGCGCCCCGTGCCCTTCCCGCCGGGGCAATCCTTGATCCTGCTCCCAGGGTCTATAACATACGGTAAATATAGTGAAGAATAGGCCCCGAGGGGGCCTTTTTAAGGCCCTGAAGCGCCGCTTGTCCCTGGAATTCGTCCCATGCGCGCCGCCCGCCCGCCCGAGTCCCTGGTTCTGCCCGCCGGCCGGCGCGGGCCCGCGGGCGCGCGGATCTACGCGGTCGGCGACATTCACGGCCGTTCGGACCTTTTGGACCGGCTGCACGCGGCGATCCGCGCCGACGCGCGGGCGCGGCGGCCCGAACGCGCGGTCGT
>CAYIQU010000191.1:0-4403 GCA_964365645.1 uncultured Hyphomicrobiales bacterium
AGGTGAGTTGGCTCGGATTTCCCCAGGGAAGCCTGCCGGGAACGGTGGATTGGCTTTTATCGGACGCGTCGTGGGCTGAATTCGACAAGCGCGACGCGGGGGGCTCCCCCCTCCTGTGGTTCGATAACCGGGCGTTCGCCTATATGGGGGCATCCGTGGCGATCGAGGTCGAGGGTGACGATCCCCTTCCGGCGGCGGCGAGCGGAACCGTCACCTTCGGCGGCATTTGCGATCTCGCTCGCGTCGCCGGTTCCGTGCCGTTGTGGACGCTGGTCCTGAAGGCCGTGCCGGGATCCAGTCTTTTGCTGGGGCGGGCGTTGTTGCCCGATGAAGGCACGCGGCGGCGGATCGAAGACATGTTCGCTCCGCACGGCGTCGCCGACCGGATCGTTTTCCACGAAACGGCGGAAAGCCGGCCGGCGGCGGCGTTTTATTCCGCCATAGACATCATGCTGGATGCCTTGCCGGTGAACAACGCGGTCGAAACCTGCGAGGCTTTGTGGCGCGGCGTTCCGGTCGTCAGTTGCCGGGGTGATCGGCGCGCGGGCGTGTTGGGCGCCACGGTTCTCACGGCCGCGGGGCGGCCGGAATGGATCGCCCAGAACGCGGACGAGTTCGCCGAGATTGTCCGTGCGCTTGCAACCGATCTCGACAAGCTCGCCCTGCTTCGGAAGTCGTTGCCCGGCGAATTCAGGAAAAGCCGCATGTGCGACGCCAAGAAATTCGTTTTGTCTTTCGAGGTGCTGCTCGCGGATTTGACGAAACGATCGCGCGCCTAGATGGGCGCGGGCAAGGGCAAGGGCGGAATAGGATCTACGTAAATAGGTTCATGACCGATCCGGAATCGACCTTGTTGGGATCGAACAGCGAACGGCTCATATATTCCGCCATGGCCTGGTTGCTCTCGAAAGCGAGGGAGATCGAGTTCAGAAGCCGCCCATACTGCTCTTTCAGCTTAATCAGTTCCGCGGCTTTCTCGGCCTCGGCGGCGGTGCGGGCGGATTCGATCTGAAACGACACGCTGGTGAGGTTCTGTTGCGTCATCACGCGAAGCTTCTCGCCCGACTCGACCTTGAGAAGCACGCTGTTGTAGGTCGTGTTGAGCTTTGCGCGGGCGGCGACGATGGCGTCGTACGCCTCGGTGGCGTCGGTGAACTGGCTGTAGGAGGTTACCCGCTCGACGGCGCCGCCGCGGGTGACATTGATAAGACCGTCGCGACGAATGGCGCCGATGCCGTCATCGAGCGGGATGCCGATGGTGTATCCGTTGGGAACCTGCATGTTGCCGACGGCGGCGTTGATCTCGGCGAGCGTGGCGTCGAACCTGGCCGCGTCCGGCGCGGGGAAGGTGGCGCGGGCGCTTTCGAGCGTATCCAGCTTGGTCTGCAAATCCGGGATCGTCCAGGCGTTGCGGCCGTTGAAGAACCGAAAATTATTCAGGTTCTCCGAAAAAATCTCGAGCTTCCGTTGCGAATGCAGCAAGAAGACGTCCACGTTCTCGGTGGAACTCTCGTTGACTTTTTCGATTTCCTTGTTGATGCGCTCGATGATCGAGTTCTGCAAGATATTGAATTGCATCTCGAAATCGGGGCGCGAAGACATCGTGCCCAGGCTGGCGAGGCCGTAGGCGACGGATCGGCCGCTGAAGAGATCGGGAATGCCAACCATGAGCGCGTTTCCATTCTGGTTCCGCGTGGGGCCACTATACCCGCTCCGGTGGCGCGTGTCCACGTGGACCGACAGGGGCATGTCGGCTAATTAATATTTGTTATCAATATGTTGTGTGGCTAGCGCCGTCGTCGGGCGGGGCCGCGGACCGCTTTCGGCGAAGGCCGTTTCTTGTTCTTGGGCGGCTGGCGTCTCGGCGGCGCTTTTTTCGATCGAGGGGCCTGTCGCGCCGGCCGGCGCGTCGGCGTCCGCGCGCGGGTGGATTGTCCGCCCTTGCTCCGCCGGGGGGCGAGCGCCGTTTTCAGCCGCCGCAGGGACTTGCCCAGGATTTTATTGACCTTGGCCTCATCGGCGGCGATCTTTTCCGGGTCGAGTTCACGATAAAACTCGATAACGCGGTCGGCGATAACGCCGATGACCTTGATAAACTCTTCCTTGATGATGCGCCCCACCGCGCGGTGCTTCTTCGGGTCGTGGACCCGGGTTAGATAAAAATGAGCCCCGATCATGGACATGAACATCGTGCCGCGAAAATAGTGAACCTCGGGCGTTGTGTCCTTGGGGGGGACGAGCGCCCGCACGACACGATGCATATAATCCAGTTCGATGCGCGGCGATTGCCGGCGCTTGATCGCGCCGGCACGGCGGAGCGGAAGGCAGCATTCCAGGAGCTTTTTCTGGAACGCGCGGACGTCAAGAACAACATTCCGGTCGACCCACGATTTGGCGAACATGTCCGGCGTGTAGTCGTCGAACCGCGCCATGATCTCGGCGACGATCTTCTTTTTATCGGAAACGGGAGGCGATGAAATGGTGCGCGACAACTTGGGCGTCGTGCCGAGGATCCGAACCCCATCGCTGCAATTGTAATAGGTCAAATTCGGACCTTCCTGCTGGATGACATCCTGCATCGTGTCGCGCGACCACAGATAGATCATTTCCGAATACACCGTGCCGCCGAGGTTGCCGGGCACCGGTTCGTCGATGACGGTATTGAACTCCAGCTCGCCCGCGTTATAGGGCGCGTCCTTGGCGTGGTGCTTCTTGGGGTCCCGCGCCCCCAGGTCCACGCCGAAGAGGCAAATGGTCTGGCAGCCGATCTGTTGGGCGAACGACAGGCCGAGATTGGAGACCGTCGGCAGCCCTTGCGGAATATTGGTGTCCGCCGCCGGCGAGAACATCGGGAAGGACGCCAGTCCGGCGCGAAAATAGAAAATGACGCGATCGAAATGCGGCTTGACCCCCGGATCGACGGTGGAGGACGCGATCAGATTGACGTCCTTGAGGGAAAACGAAGCGGACAATCGATTCATCAAGTCCGCGACTGCCGGCACGTTTTCCATTTCCATGTGAAAGTCGGGCACGATGCCGTTGCGCAGCAGGATGCGAAGCGACGTGCCGCAAGAAATGACGATGGCGCGGTCGGCGTTGGCGCGCAGGAATTCCAGGTCGTTGTCGATGGACGGACCCGAGGCGACGACGAAGGCGGGCAGGGGCGACGGGCGCTTTCTTCGCTGAAAGTACCGTCCGGCGTAATCCTTGAGATTGCGATAGGTGTTGCGCACCATATCGATCTCGTCCTCGAGAAAACCAAGCCCGGTCATGAACAGATTGGCGTCGGCGGCCATTTCCCGCGCGGCCGCTTCCAGGATCGAATTCCGGTAGCTCCTGTAAATGAACGTGCCGTCGATAAAGGCCGTGTTGATGTAGCGCAACTGGGTGCGCACGCCGACAGCCATGTCCTTCGCGGTGGTGTTGTCGTCGAAAACAACGAACCGGCCGTCGGCGACGATCTTGCGGATGAACTTCCGCCAATCGAACGTGTACAGGGAATGGTATAGAAATTCGATATTGGGCTCGATCAGGACGATGTGGTAGCAGTCCGTTTCCTCGATCAGCAGGGGCAATTGCTCGGCAAGACCGACGCCCAGGACCACGAGGTGGAAACACGGCCGCGTCGGGGTCGTTGCGATCTGGGCTCCGACCTCGGTCGTGGCGCGATGCAAGATGTTGGAAGCCACGACGTTGGCGTATTGATCGAAATGGCTCGCGCCCGGCGACACGATGCCGAAACGCGTGTTCGTGGGGGGGGCTTTGAAGAAATCGTCGACGCGGCGCCGGGCGGCCGCCCGCGCGCCCATGCCGTAAAGGCGCACGCCGCCGAATTCGATGTCGAAATCGCCGCGATCGGAGATCAACAGGCGGGAATGCGGATGGGAAAACGCGCTGAGCTGCTGGCGGAGGGCCGGCAGATATTTCGCGATCTCCGCCATGTTGCGTTCGAAAAAGCGCCGGTCGAGATCGGCCTCGGTGGCGGGGCGAAAGGACTCGCCCTTTTGGCGCTTCGGATGTGAGGCGGAAACGGTCATGGGTTCTCCGGTGACGCCGGTGCGCGCGCGCTCCGCGAAGAACGGCCGGCCGGCGCCGATACAGGAAGATGGCCGGGCGCGATCAGGCCGTCAAGGCCACGGATGGAAGGTTGATTCGCTCCCATGCTTCGACCCTCGACTTGTGCGCGCCTCACCCTGAGCTTGTCGAAGGGTGAGCAGTCTCATGCTTCGACAGGCTCAGCATGAGGGCCTTTTATTAACCTCACGCCTTGAGCTTGTCGAGTCGTGCGCTCCGCGCGCGCAAGCCCGCCGTCATGGGCTGCTCCCGCCCCAGCCCCCCGGGGGGGGGGGCAAAAAAAAGAGGCGGGGGGTTTTCCCCACCCCCCCCCGTTAGTGGTTTTTGGG
>CAYIQU010000192.1:0-4400 GCA_964365645.1 uncultured Hyphomicrobiales bacterium
CCGTTCTCGTTGACCGGCCAGCCGTCGGCGTGCGGCACCGCGCGCGAGGTCGGGACCTTCGCCCACCGGCTGCCGGCGGACATGGTGATCGGCAACAAGGACCACCGGGCGTTGACCGAGAAACTCTGGCAGCTGCCCGAGGGCGCCATTACCGACAAGCTCGGCTATCACGCCGTTTTGCAGAACCGGATGCTGCGCGACGGCAAGCTGAACGCCTACTGGGTCATGTGCACCAACAACATGCAGGCGGCCCCGAATATGAACGGGGAAACCTATCCGGGCTATCGCAATCCGCAGAACTTCATCGTCGTATCCGATCCGTATCCCACGGTCACGGCGCTGGCGGCGGATTTGATCCTGCCCACCGCGATGTGGGTGGAAAAGGAAGGCGCTTACGGCAACGCCGAACGGCGCACCCAGTTCTGGCGGCAAATGGTCAAGGCGCCGGGCGAATCGCGCTCCGACGTCTGGCAATTGATGGAGTTTTCCAAGCGATTCAAGGTCGAAGAAGTCTGGCCGGCCGAACTGATCGCGAAAAAGCCCGAATACAAGGGCAAGACCCTGTTCGACGTTCTGTTCGCCAACGGCCAGGTCAACAAGTTCTCGACCAAGGAACTCCCGAGCGGCTACCAGAACGACGAAAGCGCGCACTTCGGGTTCTACGTGCAGAAGGGCCTGTTCGAGGAATACGCGGCCTTCGGCCGGGGCAAGGCGCACGACCTGGCCGACTTCGACGTCTATCATAAGAATCGCGGCCTGCGCTGGCCGGTGGTGGACGGCAAGGAAACCCTGTGGCGATTCCGTGAGGGCTACGACCCTTACGTCAAGGCGGGCGAGGGCATGAAGTTCTACGGAAAACCCGACGGCAAGGCCACGATCTTCGCGTTGCCCTACGAGCCGCCGGCCGAGGTCCCCGACAAGGACTACGACCTGTGGCTGTCCACGGGCCGCGTGCTGGAACACTGGCATACCGGCACCATGACCCGGCGCGTGGCGGAACTGCATCGTGCGGTTCCGGCGGCCGAGCTGTTCATGAACTCCGAGGACGCCGACAAGCGCGGCTTGAAGCGCGGCCAGGCGGTCAAGGTACAGACTCGCCGTGGCGAGGTCGTGACTCGCGTTGAGACGCGCGGGCGCAATCTGCCGCCGCCCGGGCTGGTCTTCATCCCGTTCTTCGACGAAAGCCAGTTGGTCAACAAGCTGACGCTGGATGCCACGTGCCCGATCTCGCGCGAGACCGACTTCAAGAAATGCGCGTGCCGGGTGGTGAAAGTCTGACGATCCGGGCCGGAGGCGGCAATGGGCGAAACGCAACAGTCCCCGGCGGGCGAAAAATCGGCGGCGCGCCGCCGCTTTTTCGCCGCGGCCGCGCGCGCGGCGGGCGGCGCCGTCGCGGCGGGGCTGCTGTTGGGGCTGCACGTGCAAGGCGCCCGCGCCTTGCCGGCGGCGGCCTTGCGTCCGCCCGGCGCCTTGGATGAAAGCGGCTTTCTCGCCGCCTGCCTGCGGTGCGGCCTGTGCGTGCGGGCCTGCCCCTACGATACCCTCGATCTCGCCCGCTTCGGCGGCGCGGTGCCGGTCGGCACGCCCTATTTTGTCGCCCGCGAGGTGCCGTGCGAGATGTGCGAGGATATTCCCTGCGTCAAGGCCTGCCCCAGCGGCGCGCTCGATCCCGCGCTGAAACGCATCGGCGAGGCGCGCATGGGACTGGCGGTTTTGATCGACCGGGAAACGTGCCTCAATGCGCAAGGGTTGCGCTGCGACGTCTGCCACCGCGTCTGCCCGCTGCGCGGCCAGGCGATCACGCTGGACAGCCAGCACAATGTCCGCACCGGCCGGCACGCGGTGTTCATGCCGGTGGTCCATTCCGACAAATGCACCGGCTGCGGCAAGTGCGAGAAGGCGTGCGTCCTGGAAGAATCCGCCATTCGAGTTTTGCCCCGTCCGTTGGCCAAGGGTCAGATCGGCGCGCATTACCGGCTCGGCTGGGAGGAAAAGAAGAAGCTCGGCCGGCCGTTGGTCGAGGGGATCGAGGAACCCGTCCGCCGTCAGCCCGACGCAGCGCCGTTCGCGCCGGTCCAGGTTCCCGGGGGGCGGCCATGATTGCCAAGGCACGGCCCGGTTACGAGGCCCGGCGGGTCAAGGGCTGGTTCGGCGCCCACAAGTGGCTGCTGGCCCGGCGCGCGTCCCAGGCGGCGGCGGTGGGCCTGTTCCTGTCCGGGCCGTGGTTCGGGCTGTGGATTCTCAAGGGCTCGCTCGCCGCGAGTCTCTTCCTCGACACGGTGCCGATGACGGATCCGCTTATTCTGCTGCAATCGCTGGCCGCCGGGCACGCGCTGGCGACCACGGCGCTGATCGGCGCGGCGGTCGTCGTCGCTCTTTATGCCGTTGCGGGCGGTCGGGCCTATTGCGTCTGGGTCTGCCCGGTCAACCCCGTGACCGACCTGGCGTATTGGCTGGCGGAACGGTTTGCCCTGCCCAAGGGCTGGGCGCTCAAGCGCGGCGCGCGGCTGTGGCTTGCCGCGGGAATTCTCGCGGCATCGGCCGCGACCGGAACGGTCGCGTGGGAGTTCGTCAATCCGGTCACGGCCGCAAGCCGGGGGCTGATCTTCGGATTCGGGTACGGCGGGCTTCTGGTCGCGGCGGTGTTCGCGTTCGACCTGTTCGTCAGCCGGCGCGGCTGGTGCGGGCACTTGTGCCCGGTCGGCGCGGCCTACGGGCTGCTCGGCGCGGCGTCCCTCGTGCGTGTGACCGCGCCCGCCCGCGCACGCTGCAACGACTGCATGGATTGTTACGCGGTTTGTCCCGAACCGCACGTCATCGCGCCCGCGCTCAAGGACATGACGGCGCGCCCGGTGATCCTGTCGGGCGACTGCACGAATTGCGGGCGCTGCATCGACGTCTGCAGCAAGGACGTCTATCGTTTCGGTTGGCGTTTTGGAAATACCGTTGCGTCCGGATCGGTCCGGTCCGGCCTCGCGGCGGCGGAATGAAGAAAGGAGAACGGCTGTGAACATCATCGGCGGAAAAACGATCGCGGGGCTTCTGCTGCTCGCGGCGGTGGCCGCGGCGGCGCCGTGGGCGACGGCCCAACAGCGCGGCGTGCAGACCTTGCGCGGCACGGCCGCATTGGACGAGACCAGCGCGCCGCCCGAACCGGCGCGGATCGAAGCGGGCAAGCGTCACGAACGCGCCTATCGTCAGCAGCCGCCGCTGATCCCGCACGCCATCGAGAAGTACCAGGTCAACGTCAAGGTCAATCAATGCCTGCGGTGCCATGATTGGCCTTATAACGTTCAGGAAAACGCGCCCAAGGTCAGCGAAACCCACTACATCAACCGCGACGGTGTCGCGCTGGACCGGGTTTCGAGCAGTCGCTGGTTCTGTACCCAGTGCCACGTGCCGCAGGCGGGCGTCAGCGCGCTGGTGCCCAATACCTTCCAGCCGGTGGTCGGCCAGAAATAAATAGAGACGCAAGAATTTGAGCCGCCACCCGGCAAGGAGAAAGAATCGATGACCGAACAAACCCCAAAGTCGGACAGCCCCGTCGCCGGAAACGGCCGCCCCGCTTGGCGGCGGATAGGGGATTTTCTCGCGCGTCCGCACGCCCGCTACGGGCTCGGCGGCATTTTGGCCGTAGGCATCGTTTTCGGCGTGATCGGGTGGGGCGGGTTCAACTGGGCGATGGAGATGACGAACACCGAGACGTTCTGCATCGGCTGTCATGAGATGGAACGGAACGTCTACCGCGAATACAAGAAGACCATCCATTACCAGAACCGGACCGGCGTGCGCGCGACCTGCCCCGATTGCCACGTTCCGAAGGAATGGGTGCACAAGGTTATCCGCAAGATCCAGGCGACCAACGAGCTGTACCACCACTTCCTCGGCACCATCGACAACGTCCAGCTCCACAAATGGCGCGTCCACACCAGCTCGTTCATCCCCAAGTCGCGCTATCTCGACTCCTCCATTGCCGAGTACATCCAGAACATCCCCGGCAACGCCGGCCCGCAGACGGTGGGGATCTATCTGCGCCGCCTCAACGAGATCGAGGCCGAAGCTTCGCTCCGCGGCGAGGTCACGCTCGGCACCCTCTCCTGCACCCACATGCACGCGTGGCATCTGCACTCGGACGCGCACGTCGAGGGCAAGGGGCATCTGTCCCCGTCGATCATCGTCGACGGTCAGGTGCGCTACGCCTATGACAGTTGCGCCGGCCTGCCGCTGACCGGTCTCACCGTGAAGGCAGGTCAGCAGGTGTACTACGTGGCGTACTTCGAGAAGCGGAACGACCTGCCGGCGATGCAGTCCGCGATCCTCAACGACTTCACCGTCACCTATTGGGACAAGCCGCGGTTCGTCTATCGCGTGTGGGACTCGGCACGCTAGGCCGGTTCTGC
>CAYIQU010000193.1:0-4398 GCA_964365645.1 uncultured Hyphomicrobiales bacterium
GCGGCGCCCGCTGACGGCTAAAGGTGGATCGCTGGAGCATGGTGCGCTTATGTCGAGACCATTTTCCGTCATGGCCGGGCTTGTCCCGGCCATCCATGTCTTTGGATTTTCTCGACTTTGAAGGCGTGGATGCCCGGCACAAGGCCGGGCATGACGATTCTGTTTGAGCGCACCCTGTTCCAAAGGCTCAGAGAAGGACATATATCCTATATTGGCGCATAAGTCAATATTTATCCTAAACAGAGAAAATAGTCTTGAATTTATGTTCGTCTTATGTTCTTATCGCCGGCATGGAAAGGATGCCCCGATGCCCGAGCCAATCAAGAGTCCAAGACTGCCCCAACCGCTTACCCCTGAAACCCTTCGCGGCTTGATGCGCGAACCTGCGTATCGGGATGCAACGCATCCCCGCTTTCCCACGTATCAACGCCTCGTCAAACGCGGCTTCGAGATTCTCTACCCCGGTCCGGAACGCCGCGACGACACGGGTATGATAATCGACGTGAAGCCGCTGCCGCCCGAACGCGTGGCGCACTTGGTCGAACAGACCAATCGGGAGATCGAGGACGCCGAGGGCGGATTCGAGAGGCCCCGGAACATTCCCGATGGCGCGGTCCACGTGGAAGCGCACACCCGCGACGGCGGCAAAACCGAGGTGTCGGATTACTGGCGCGCCGCTCCCGGCCAGGGCGACGCGGATAAAAGCGCCCCCGAAACCCAGAACGACTCCAGCGAGGACGTCCTGCAAGGCCAATCGAGCGAGGACACCCTGCCCGACCCCAATACGCCCAGGGAAACGCCTAAGGATGCCTTCGTCGCGCCCGATCCCGATAAGCTGGTGCGCGATTGGTCCGGCACATGGCAAGGACCGAATGACGCGGAAAAGCGTCAATGCGTGGGGCTTGTGAAGGCGGCCGTTCCCGAAATTGGCGCGACGCCGAACTGGCGTGAAGGCGAAAAAATTGTCGGTCCCGGCGATCCGCCGCTGAAGCCCGGCACGGCCATCGCCACCTTCGACAAGGACGGAAAATACGCCAATATAAGCGGCGAGAGTCACGCGGCTATTTTTCTGGGTTACGGCACTCAAGGGGGTCAACAGGGAATCCACGTTTTGGACCAATTTGGGGGCAAAGAGGCGACCCCCCGCTTCATCCGATTTGACAATCCGGGCGCCAAGCCGGTGAATCAGGCCGAGCGCTTTGCCGTCATCAAAAGGAGAAACTGACCGATGCACGCATGGCGCCGATCGATGCTCTTGTTTGCACAGCGGGCCTTGTGCATCGCCATGGCTGGCACCGCGCCGGCCCTGGCCGGCGAGGTACAAACCGAATGCCCCCTGGCCCACCCGGAAAAACCGGATGTCCATCTTCGTTCCGGCGAATGTCTACCCGACGGCGGCCCGTATCCTTGGTCTTGGCGTCCTGACGAGGTCATAGATCATGGAAACAACATCCGCACCGATGTCGATATTTACCGGCGGGATACAAAGCACGATCCCTTGCACAAGGCCAAGCTCGAGTGCAATTACAAGGACCGAACGACCGTCCATATTCCGGTGCCGGGCGCGCTGCTTCGATGCGGGATCAAATATTACCTGCCCGATCTCGACAACCTGAAGCCCGGCGAGAATCCGGACCCTCAAATACGGGACGTCTGGGCGATTTCGGAAGTGGACGACAAGCCGGAACCGTCGAAGTAACCCGCCGTCCCGGCTAAACTTTGGCAAGAGACCGTCCCATGATCGCCCTAACCCGGACTGCCCCACCCGCCACGGCGTTTCTTGTGGCGACCGCGCACGGCTCGACAGAGGTCCGGACGCCACCCGCTACCGGCCGAGCTGCAACAGCGCGATCCCGGCGACGATGACGGCGGCCGCCAGAATCCGCCGGAGACCGAGCGGTTCCTTCAGCGCGACCGCGCCGAGGAGCGCCGCGAACAGGACCGAGGTTTCGCGCAGCGCCGCGACCGTGGCCATCGCGCCCTGGGTGAAGGCGTACAGGATCAGCGCGTAGGTCCCCATCATCAAGACCCCGCCGGCCAGGCCGCGCCGCCAGTCGCGCCGGGTGTAGGCGATCGCGTCGGCCCCGCGCGTGAGTCCCATGTAGAGCAGAAACGGCAGCCCGTCGCAGATATAAAGCCACGCGGCGTAGCCGAGCGCGCCTTCCGCCCGCCGCGCGCCCATCCCGTCCGAGATCGTGTAGGCGGCGATCGAGATCGCCGTTCCCACGGCCAACCCGATCGCGGTGGCGTTCGCGCCCTTGGGGACCCCGTGGGCGAAGGCGAGTCCCAAAATGCCCGCCGAGACCAGCGCGATCCCCGCCGCGCCCCCCGCCCCCGGCACCTCGCCCGCGACCAGGGCGGCGAGGATCGCGACCAGGAACGGCGCGCCGCCCCGCGCGATGGGGTAGACCAGGCTCAAGTCGCCGTGGCGATAGGCGTACAGCAGCAGAATGTAATAGGCGTTGTGGATGAGCGCCGACGCGATCAAGTACGGCCAGGCGGCCGGGGCGGGAACCGGCACGAAGACCGCGACCGCCGCGCCGCCGACCAGGGCGACCGCGCGCAGCACGGTGAAGGTCAACAGCCGGTCGCCGCTCGATTTCAGCAACGCGTTCCACGCCGCGTGCGCGAACGCGGCGAGCAAGACGAGAACGGCCAGATCGAATTGCAGCGCCACGCGATCGCCCCAGCCCCTTGGACGTTTCTAGTCGGGAAGCCCCATCAGCGAGCGGGCGAACGCCCGGGCCGCGAACGGGCGCAAATCGTCGATGCCTTCGCCGACGCCGACGGCGTAAATGGGAAGGTCGAACATTTCCGCCAGCACCACCACCACGCCGCCCTTGGCCGACCCGTCGAGCTTGGTCAGCACCAGGCCGGTGACGTTGACCATCTCGCGGAAGGTGGATACTTGCCGGATCGCGTTCTGGCCCAGGCCCGCGTCCATCACCAGCACGCAATCGTGCGGCGCGGACGCGTCGAGCTTTTTGAGGACGCGGACGATTTTCCGCAACTCGTCCATCAACTCGGCCTTGTTGTGCAGCCGGCCGGCGGTGTCGATCAACAAAACGTCGGCGCCCTCGGCCTTGGCTTTTTCCAGCGCGGTGAAGGCCAGCGCCGCCGGATCGCCCCCGGGCGTCGACGCGATCACCGGCACGCCGGCGCGTTCGCCCCAGATTTGCAACTGCTCGATGGCCGCGGCGCGAAACGTGTCGCCGGCGGCGATCATCACCGCGCGGCCGTCGTCCTTCATCTGCCGCGCGAGCTTGCCGATGGTCGTCGTTTTCCCCGACCCGTTGACGCCGCACACCAGGACGACGTGGGGCTTGCGCGCCGGATCGACGACCAGCGGCCGCGCGACCGGCTCCAGGATTTTCGCGATTTCGTCGGCGAGCGCGCCGCGCACGTCCGCATCGGTGGCGTCACGGGCGAAGCGCGTGTGCGCGAATCCCTCGGCGACCCGGGCGGCGACGGCGCGGCCCAAATCGGCCGCGATCAGCGCTTCCTCCAACTCGGCGATGGCCGTTTCATCCAGGCGCCGCTTGGTCAGCGGCGCGGCGATGGCGCCGACCAGCTCGGTCGACGTGCGCCCCAACCCCTGGCGCAGCCGGGCGAGCCAGTTGCCGCTCATGGATAAATGCGCGGGGATTCGCCCGCGCTCATGCCAAATAGTCCCCGACCAGGGCGCCGTCGGCGACGCGCGCCAGGCGGGCCGCGACGATCGAGCCTTCCGGCGCGGCGAAGGACAGTTGCACCGGCGCGTGGTCGGGCGCCCGGCCGAACCCGTCGCTTTCGACCAGCACCTCGGCGGTCGCGCCGACTTTGGATTCGAGAAAGCGCGCCAACGCCGCCTCGCCCGCCCGGCGCAGTTGGGCGGCGCGTTCGGTGCGCTGGGCGGCGGGCACCGGGGGCATTTTCGCCGCCGGCGTGCCGGGCCGGGGCGAATAGGGGAAGACGTGCAGGAACGACACGCCGGCCTCGGCCACGCCGTCGCGGGTATTTCGGGCCATGGCCTCGGTCTCGGTCGGAAAGCCCGCGATCAAATCGGCGCCGAAGGACACACCGGGCCGGGCGGCGCGCGCCCGCGCGATGAAGGCGAACGCGCCGGCGCGGTCGTGCCGGCGCTTCATTCGTTTGAGAATCAGGTCGTCCAAGGATTGCACGCTCAAATGCAGATGCGGCATCAGGCGTTCTTCGCAGGCCAGCGCCTCGAACAACGTCTCGTCCAGGACCGCCGGATCGAGGGACGACAGGCGCAGCCGCTTCAACTCCGGCACCGCCCCGAGCAGATCGCGCGCCAGGGTTCCGAGCGAGGGCGATCCGGGCAAATCCTTGCCGTAAGAGGATATATCGACGCCGGTGAGCACGATCTCGTTGTAGCCGGCGGCGACCAGGCGGCGC
>CAYIQU010000194.1:0-4354 GCA_964365645.1 uncultured Hyphomicrobiales bacterium
CGGCCGCCGTCGCCATTTCCTTCAAAAGCTGCAATAGCCGCGCCCGAGTCAGGTGCCCGCTTTTCCCCCGTGACGGAAACAGCCACGGGCTGTCGCGCCCTGCGGCGCGCGTGGATTTGTCGCGCCCTGCGGCGCGCGTGGATTTGTCGCGCCCAGTGGCGCGTTGGCCCGACTTGGCTTTCGCTTTCGCCTTGCCGCCGGAAATGAATTCCTCCCGCACCGGGCGATACGCCTTCAGCGCCTCCTCGGCCGGATCGCTCAAGGGAACCATGCGTTCCTTGCCGCCCTTGCCGCGCACGATCAGCATCCGTCCTTCGCGCGGCAACGCCGACAGCGGCAACGCGACCAGTTCCGAGACCCTGAGGCCGGTGGCGTACAGAACCTCGATCAGCGCCAGAAGGCGCACGCCCTCGGGGCCGGGCCATTTGCGGGCGACGGCGAGCAGCTTCGTCACGTCCGCCTCGCTCAGGTACTTCGGCAGCGGCCGCTGCAGCTTCGGCCCGTCGAGGGTCGTTGTCGGATCGTCGCGGCGCACGCCCTCGGCATGGAGAAAGCGGAAAAACTGGCGCAACGCCGACAGCCGCCGGGCGCCGGTCCCCGCGCTCATGCCGGCCCGCGCCAGCCCCGCCAGATAATCGCGCACCAGCCGGCCGTCGGCGTCCTCGGGATTGGTTCTTTTTTTCGCCGCGAACCGGGCGAAGTCGACCAGATCGCGGCGATAGGATTCGACCGTGTTGGCCGCCGCGCCGCGTTCGGCGGCAAGCATCTCAAGGAAGGATTCGACGTGGCGCGACACCGCCGGCGGATGGCCGTCCGCGCCCGTGTTCAGGCGGGCGCCTCGGCTCATAATGTCCCTCGGCTCATAACCCGACGGCGACGGCCGCCTCGACCGCCAAGGCGCGCGTCTCGGCCTTCAACCCGATGGCGTCCAGCGCCTTCAACACCCGCGTCAGGGCGATCGCCCCGGCCTGGCCCGGCCCGCCCTCGCCCAGCGCCAGCAGCGACAGCATCACGGTCTCGCCGACGCGCTTGTCGCGCGCCGCCGAGTCGAGCCTGGCCCACAACGCCGCGCCGGCGACCGGAACCGGCGTGCGATCGGCCGATTGCAGCAGGGGCTCCCATGCCTCGGCCGGCACCGGCTCGACCATCAGGTCGTAGAGGGTGAAGAAGGTTTCCGCCACCGTCCGGGCGTTATCGCGATCCTTGATCGCCGCCCACCACTTGAGGAGATCGGCCCCCTGGACGCCTTGGCCCTCGGGCGAGCCGGCGAGCCGGGCGAGCGGCAGCAGCACGGCCAACGCGTTCGCGGCTTCCTTGTCGGCGGGCGCGCCCGCGCGCAGGACCGCGAACCAGCCCCGCGCCGTTTCCCCGTCGCCGGCGAACAGCGCGGCCCGCGCGGCTTCCGGCGCCAGCCAGAGAAAATCCGTCGTCGCCGGAATCCGCTTCAGGATCGGCAGGAACACCCGCACCGCCGGCGCGTAACGGCCGCCGCGACGCGCCAGGGCCAACGCGCGCGCGACCGGTTCCGCCTGGGCGGCCGGAACGGTCTGAATCATGGCGACGCGATAGAGTAGCGCGCGGCTCAAGGGACCGCTCTCGGCCTCCGCCTTCGACAGCGGGTTGGCGAGGTCCTGGTCGGTGAACGAAACGCCCATGTAAAGCTGCCGCAGCGCCTCGGTCGGAAGGGCGCCGGTCTGTTCCGCCCGCTCGGCGGCGTCCAGGCGAACGTCGATCGGGGCGTTCGGGCTGATGGCGATGGTCCTGAGCATTCCCGGCGTCGAGGCGCCGACCACGTCCTTGGGCAACTGCACGTTGGCGGCGCGCGCCATGGCGAGGTGCAACGGCGTCGGGTCGCGCAAGGACTCAATCGGTCCAGGCGGGGCGCCGGCGAACCGGTCCATGAGCTGCTCGAAGACGGGGTCCTTGTCGTCCATCTCGCGCAGAAGGCCGAGCGCGAGCTGCGCCTTGCTGGTCTCGCCCGCCAACGCCTGGCAGAACGAAAACGCCTTCAGCCAATAGACGTCGCGGCCTTCGCGCACCTGACCGGCGGCGGTGGAGCAGGCCCGCGCGTTGTCGTTGCCGAGAAAGCGGACGTCGGTTTCCATCCGCAGCAGAACGGGATTGCCGGTCCGGCCGGGAATCGCGTCGAGAAGCGCGGTCACGCCGGCCTGGTCGCCCATGGCGGCGAGAAGCCTGACGCGCTCCACGATCAGGCTGGCGCCGCGGGAGTCCCCCGCGGGCGGCGCCGCCTGGGTCAACAACAGCCGCCGCATCAGGGCGCGCATGGCCGGCGAGGATACGTTCGTCGGCAGCTTCGGCAGCATCTGTTCGACCAGCGCGCGCGATGTTCCCTGCCACAGGCGCACCCCCAGGCCACCTTCCGAATCGCCCAGCGTTCCGGCGCCGTCGAATTCCGGCGTCTTCAAGGGATCGACCTTGACCTCCGGCCCGGTCAGCACGGACGACGGCGCGGGCCTGTCCGGGTCGGAAGCCGGCGTCGACGGACCCGCCGCCGGGGGCGGGGTCAGGGGCGTGGCCGGCGCGGGGGTCTCCGGCTGACCGGGGATCGGCCCCATCGGCACCAGGCGCATCGGCGAGGATTCCTCGGATCGGGGCTGGGCATCGCCCGCCCGCGGGCAAGCGAGGACAAAGGCCGCCCCCGCGGCAAGCCCGAGAATCGCCGGGCGCCAGATCGCCTTAACGCGGGAAGCGTTCATCGGGGATCGCCTTTTCCACGTCCGCCACCGGCGCCGGGATTTTCCAAGTCGCCAGAAACACGCCGCCGCCCGCCACACCCAGAACCAGCAACGCAAGAACGATAATCGAGACGCTTTTCATGAGACCCCTTGCGCCGCCCGGCCCGGGCGGCTTTTCCGGCCACCGGCAAGGCCGCCTTGGTTGGCTGCCCGTCCCTGTGATAGGCTGAAAACGTGGCTAATTTCAGGCAGTTTATCGACCATGCCCCGGTCTTTCAACGGCTCGAACTCAAACGGGCTCGACCCCGAAGGCCGGCGAAGCCGGGCGCGGCCCCGAACGGCCCCTGAAACCGCCGCCCTTTGAAAGCAACGATTGAGTCCTCCATGACCCTGATGCCCGAAAATCCCCCGCCCAGCGGAAAAGTTCGACTGCCGCCGGGAAAGTCCCTCGTCCTGATCGGACTGATGGGCGCGGGCAAGTCCAGCGTCGGTCGCCGGGTCGCCAAGATCCTGAACCTGCCGTTCGTGGACGCCGACGAGGAAGTCGAGCGCGCCGCCGGCTGCTCGGTCGAGGATATTTTCCGCCTCTACGGCGAGGACGCCTTCCGCGACGGCGAGGAACGGGTCATCGCCCGCCTGCTCGAAGCCGGACCGCAAGTGCTGGCTACCGGCGGCGGGGCGTTCATGAACCCGCGCACGCGCGAGCACATCCGCAAGGCCGGCGTTTCGGCGTGGCTGCGCGCCGATCTCGATCTTCTCGTCCGCCGCACTTCGCGCCGCGGCGGCCGGCCCTTGCTGGCCCACGGCAATCCGCGCGAGACCCTGGAACGCCTGATCGAGGAGCGCTACCCCATTTACGCCGAGGCCGACATCGTCATCGACACCACCGACGAAAACATCGAACTGATGGTCGATCGCCTTGTTGCCGCGCTGGCGAATCTCGGCAACGCCGCCGAGGTTGCGTCATGACCGCCGCCCGCGCCGCCGTTCCCGCCGGGGAAGAACGCCTGACCGTCGGGTTGGGAAGCCGCGCCTACGACATCGTCATCGGCGAGGGCTTGATCGCCGACGCCGGATCGCGCGTTCGCCCCCTGCTGGGGCTGCCCCGAACGATCGTCGTGACCGACGAGAACGTCGCCGCGCGGCACTTGGCCCCGCTGCGGACCTCGCTCGAGGCCGCCGGCATCGCCGTCGAGACCCTCATCCTGCCGCCCGGGGAAAAGACCAAGGACTTCGCCCATCTCGAGGACCTGGCCGAACGCGTGCTCGCGCTCGGCATCGAACGATCGACCGCGTTGATCGCGCTGGGCGGCGGCGTGGTCGGCGACATCACCGGATTCGCCGCCGCCGTCCTGCTGCGCGGGATTCCCTTCATCCAGATTCCCACCACCCTGCTGGCCCAGGTGGACAGCTCGGTCGGAGGCAAAACCGGCATCAACACGCGCCACGGCAAGAACCTGGTCGGCGCCTTTCACCAGCCGCGCCTGGTGCTGGCGGACATCGGCGTCCTCGATACCCTGCCTAGGCGCCATGTGCTCGCCGGCTACGCCGAGATCGTCAAATACGGCCTGATCGACAACCCCGACTTCTTCGCCGGGCTGGAAGCGAACGGAACGGCCGGCATGGCCGGCGACCGTGACGCGCGGCGGCACGCGGTG
>CAYIQU010000195.1:0-4341 GCA_964365645.1 uncultured Hyphomicrobiales bacterium
ATGACGAGACCCGCGAGCGCGCCGGTCGAGACAAATCCCCATTCGCCCTTGCTTGAGGCGGTGGCGCCGGTCGTTCCGGCCGCGCGGCGCTTGGCCGGATCGAGAAGATCGGCTAATCCCACCATCACGAGCACCATCACGCCAAGCGCGACCGCCAGCGCCCCGTAAGAGATATCGAGCACGAGCGGTAGCGTCATGCTCTGGGGAAAGGAACGGATGCCCCACTCGGGCAAGCGAGGGAACACCGCATCGAAGGCGAACACTCCGAGAAACATACCCAGCACTCCAAGTCCAACCATTCCTTTGCCGGCGGCCGCCCGGGCCGCGCAGGTTCCGGGTCAAAACCCGCCTAAGGCCATGCCGACCCCGAAGATCGCCCCTCCAACGAAGTGGCCCAGGCCGAAGTAGGGGTTGATGCGCGGGGCAAGGGCTTCGATCCCGGCCAGATCGGCGAAGCCCAGCCCGAGCGCCGTCACGGCAAGGGCCGTGAACATGAACTTCATGGGCTTGAGGTCCTGGAGCAGCAGCGTCCCCATGATCCGCGAGTAGCGCGTCAGCCCGCCGCGATGCAGCACGAAGCCGAAAGCGAGCCCCGTCGCCAGCCCTCCCCATATGGCATTCATTTTTCGTCCTCCCTCTCCGCTCCTTGGTTCATTTTTCGATGGGCAGACGCGGATCGGCCGACCATTCCTCCCACGACCCCGTGTATTCGACTACGTTGTCGTAACCGATCAATCTCATGGCAAGCGCCATGTCGGTGGAACGGCCGATGCCGGTTTGGCAGTACGTCACGACTTTCGTGTTCTTTGTAATGCCGCGCTGAGCCAGCGCTTTTTCGATCGCCGGGGCCGATTTGAACGTCTCCAGCTTGTCCGAGAACTTGGTCCACTCGAGATGAACCGCGCCGGGAATATGCCCGCCGCGCGAGGCGCCGGGGCGAACGTCCTTGCCGATGAATTCGTTGAAGGACCGCGTGTCGACGATCACGATGTCCTTGTTGCGCAGATTCTTTTCCATCCACGCACGGTCGACGACCTTTTCCGGATTCGGCTTGGGCGTGAATTTCTTCTTCTCGACCTTGGATGCTTCCTGCGTCACCGGGCGTTCCTCTTTCAACCACTTCCGGAAGCCGCCGTTCAGTACCTTGACGTTCTTGTGGCCGAAAAAGTCGAGAATGAACCAGACGCCGGAAGCGGACGGTCCCTCGCCGCCGTCGTAGACGACGACCTGGGTCGAGGCGTCGATGCCCGCCTCGCCGAAGATGCGTTCCGCCTCGATCGCGGCCAGTGGAAAGCCGTTCTTCTTGCGCTCTTCGATCTTGGCGAGATCGAGATAAAAGAGGTTAATCGCACTGGGAATATGGGCGCGCTGGTAGCTCGCCGGATCGACGGCATCGATCAGGCGCACGTTGGGCTGGTTCAGGATCTTCGCCAGCGCCTCCGTTTCGATCAGGAACTCCGGACGGGCGAACCCTTGCGCCCATGCGCCGTGACTCAGGAAAGCCACGGCCAATGCCGCTAAATATCCCATAAACGTTCTGCTTCGCCGCATATCGTCCCCTCATTTCCGAAAAATCAATTTACGCAATGCAACCCGATGACGGTCGCTCATCCATTCGCTCGATCAGGGCCCCACCCGGGGGCCGAGGGCTACAGTCAGCCCTTGAAGAATTCCTTGCCCCCCAACGGCCTTAAAATGCTGAGCTGGACGATCTGAACCCGGTCGTCGACGATTCGGCCTTGCACCTCGACCTCCTGGCCGAAGGCTTCGTCGAGCCGCTCTTCGGCGACGCCGGCCCGTTCGATCGCGTAATGGTCTCCTTCCTCGGTGAAGAAGACCATCGGGCTGGCCCACTTGAGATAGCATTCGCCGATCTTGCCCAACTTGGCGCATTTTTCACCGACGATCCGTCCCTTGAATTTCTCCAATTCCGCCGCCATCGCCACGTCCCGTGCCGCAAACAACAAGACCGCGCCCACGGCCAGAATCGGGACGACGAGCCGTTTCATCACGGCACCTTCCTGATTTGCCGCAGGAGTTCCTCGAACTTCGGCTTGACGTCGGCATCGGTGAGCCGCCCGGTCCGCGCGAGCTTCGGAACATCCTCGATCTCAAGAACGTCCTCCAACTGCTTGAACGTGACCATGCCGTTGTTGATGCCGCCGTCCTCGGCCATCAGATCTTTTCCGTACCAGACGGTCGGGGCTTTGGTCCCGGGTTTGGCGAGGGAAGCCGGCACGATCAGTACCGGCACCTTGTAGATGTTGGATAATTCCGCGGCCACCTGCATGTTGTTATTGCAGCGCAGGACTGGGGGCTCGCGGCTGATCAGCGTCAGCACCTTCTGCCCGCCGATTTCCGTCGGACCGGGCGGGTCGGCCGCGTCCGCCCGTCCCGGCCATATCAACGCCGTCGCGACGGCGGTGCCGACAAACGATGCGGAAAGAATCTTTCGTAAATCCATGACGATCTCCCTTGTTCGAGCCGCCGCCACCGCTGGGCTCGCTCTCTTTTTTTAATATTCTAACGAACTTTTGAATATTGCGTCAAGTCGGCTTCCCAAAAACGCCGGCCGGCCTGTTTTGAGGCTGATTTGGCCGATCCAGGGCCTCTTCCGGCACCGCGTCATCGGGCATTTCACGCCAATTTGATGAAGAAGGATGGACCGACGCTTGAAATACGACGGCATCACAGAATTCGCCGATCAATGGTGCCCGCTCCCGGACTCGAACCGGCCCTCTTTAAAATCAAGCCATCCCGTTTCGGGGGCTACGGATTTTAAGTCGGATTTTGAATTCTTCAGAATCAACAAATTAGCCCCCTGCCCCCTTGGAAATAGTATGTTCCGGTATACCGCGTTATGCCGCCCTATACTGCCTATACTGCTGTATACCGATTTCAGTGTCCCAAAATTGTCCCAAGAATACCCCCGTCGCGCGCGATCGGGCGCGAGTGTAATACGCGAAATTAGGCGCGGTTGGTGGCTTGGTGCGAGGCCGTTTCTTGAAAGCTACGCGCACAGCCTGAATTGACGTTTAATCGCCCCTTAAAAGGGTGGCGCCGCATGGGCATTTGGCAAAAATGGAAAATCCATTTCTACGAAACAACCACTCCTCCGCGCACTTGAAATTTGTTCTTTCTCAAACTACGAAGACATGAGTCTCATCCGGCACCGCCTAACCTGAGGAAACCCCATGTCCCGTTATGCGATTTTCGTGACCATTCAGCTCAAGCCCGGCATGGCCGATCGATTCCGACCCCATATCCTGAAAAACGCCCAGGCGGCCGTGGACAAAGAGGCCGATTGCCATTCCTTTTCCGTCATGACCGCCGAAGACGGCCCCGACCGCTTCCATTTCCACGAGGTCTATACGGACAAGGCCGCCCTCGATTTGCATCGCCGACAGCCCCACTTCCTGGAATTCTTCGAGGCGACCAAGGACATGGTTCTGAGCAAGACCGTTCAAGGCCTGTGGGTCGAACACGGCTGAACGATCAGGGCGCCGGCGGCGGAACCGCCGTTTCCCGCATGACCGCCTCGGGCGTGCGATAGCGTTCGGCCATTCGCCGTTCCGCGTCCGATTTCTGCTGCGCCTGCATGTAAGCGCCGAGATGCCGGGCATGACCGACGATGAAGCGGCCGAACGCCGCGCGTTTTCGGTCGTAGGCGCTCACGGCTTCCGCCACCGACGCCGGATGCGCCGCCAGCGCGCGGATCAATGCCAAGGCGTCCGCGCCGGCCTTGGTGACGCCCATGCCGCAATGGGGCCGGGCGACGAAGGCGGCGTCGCCCAGCAGCGCCACCCGGCCGAAGGCGATGCGCGGGGATTCCAGATCGAAAATAGGCTGGAAGAACGGTTGGCGCGACTTGCGCACGACTTCGGTGAATTGGGGCGCCAGGACGTCCTCGGCGGCTTGCAGCATGGCCGCGCGCACGTCGGATCGAATAAGGCCGGGCGGAATCCCTTCGCCATGAAAACACCCCGCGTCATCCGTCAAAAGATCGCGCAGGGAATTGGTTTCGTCGGCCGGGCGGTACCAGACGAAATTGAAGCGCCGCTGTCCCGGCACCACCAAGTCATTCTCGCCGGCAATGGGATAGCCCAGCATCTGTTCGCCCGGCGGCAGGCAAAAGGCGAAGCGCTCGAACAGCGCCGCGTGGGTTTCCGACGACAGCGCCGCTTCGTCCACCAGGCCGCGCCAGGCGATGTAGCCGGCGTAAACCGGCCGGGCCTCGGGACAAAGCAGGGCGCGGATGGTGGAGCGCACGCCGTCGGCGCCGATCAGTAGATCGCCCGTTTCGCGCCGGCCGTCGGCCAGAACGGCCGTGACGCCGCTGCC
>CAYIQU010000196.1:0-4334 GCA_964365645.1 uncultured Hyphomicrobiales bacterium
GGCGCATCCGCGACCCGCGCCTGATCATGGTCGCGTTGCGCGACATCGCCGAGGCCCAGGCCCACGCCGGCCGCGCCGCCGAGGCGCTGGCCGCCGCCGAAACGATCCCCGATCCGTTCAAGCGCGCCGAGGCCTTGGCCTCCATCGCCGACATCCACGTCGCCAAGGGCAACAACGCCGCCGCCCGCGCCGCCGCCGCCCGGCTGGCCGAAACGATCGACGAGTTGACCGACTCGATGCAACCGGTGGCGTTCCGCGCCCGGCTGGCGGTCGTGTTCGCCCGCGTCGACGACGCCGCCGGCGCCGATCGCGCGCTCAGCCTGGCCGAGGCCGCCGCGCGCGCCCTGCCGCCGGCGCAAGCCGGAACCGGCCTGCGCTACGTCGCCGTCGCGCTGGCCGACATGCGCCGCACCAACGAGGCGTTGCGATTGCTGAACGACATCCCCGATAAATCCGAGCACATTCCGGTGCTGACCGCCGCCGTCGTCCAGGAAGCGCGCGGCGGCAATCCGGCGACGGCGCACGCGCTGGCCAACACCATCGTCGACATCCACCACCGCGCCGGCGTGTTGGGGCCGGTCGCCGCCGCGCAACGGCGCGCCGGCAACGCCCGCGCCGCCGAAATGACGCTCGGCGCCGCCTTGGCCGCCGCCGACCAGATTCCCTATCCCTTCGCCAAGGCCTACGCGCTGAGCCGGATCGCCCGGGCGCTCGCCGACATCGGCCGCGAGGAAAAGGCCAGGGCCCCCCGCGCCGATGCCCTGGCCCGCGCCGCGTCGGTCGCCGAGCAGATCGGCGACGATTCCCTTCGCGCCCAAACCCTGTGGATCATCGCGGCGGCGGCCTCGCCCGGGGACGGGGGCGGCGTCCTGGCCCGCGCCCTCGAGGCCCGCGCCGACGCCGCGACCCGCGACATCAAAAGCCGTCTCGACCAATCTTGGATGTGGGGCGACATCGCCGTGACCCGCGCCCGCTTGGGCGAAGCCAAGGCGGCCCAAGCCGCGTTCCGGCGCGGACTCGATACCGCCGCCGGCATCGAGAACGCCTGGGGTCGAGCCCGGGCGTTCGCCCGCCTCGCCCTGGTCCTGACCCAAATCGGCGACGCGCCCGCGCGCGCCGAGCCCGCCGCGCGTTAATCCCCCCAGGCCGGCGGTGCTTGTTCCCAAGACGGCGCTTGTCTACAGTTCCGCCAATATAGCCGCCGCGCCTGGATAATTCGCTATTTGGGAGACCTGACGACCATGAGCCAATCCGACGCCCCCCTGTGCCCGAAGAAGGACCCCTATCCGGTCGAAGTCGAGGCCGGAAAAAAGTATTTCTGGTGCAGCTGCGGCCGCAGCAAGAAACAGCCCTTCTGCGACGGCGCCCATTCCGGCTCCACCTTCCGTCCGATCCAGTTCGCCGCCGAGAAAAGCGAGACCGTCTATTTCTGCGGCTGCAAGGCGACCAAGAACCGCCCGCGCTGCGACGGGAGCCATTCCAAGCCGTGAGCGGACCCGTTTCCCTTCGCGCCTGGGCGCGCGGGTTTTCCCTCGCCCTCCTCGCGGCGTCGCTGGCCGCGTGCAGCGCCTTCGAAAAGAAGGAGCCGCCGCCCGGCCCCTGCCCGCGCGCGCTCATTCTGTCCGACGCGGCGGCCATGGCGCAGTTTCGCGACGGGCCGGGGCGCGATCTTCTCGACGTGTCCTACAGCGGCCGCGTCAGCCGGGTCTATTCCGACTGCTTCTATGAAATGAAGAAGGATAAGACCGGCCTGATGAAGGCCCGCGTCCTGATCGCCATCGACGCGGAACGCGGTCCCGCCAACCGCGACCGAACCGGCGTCTATCGCTATTTCGTCACCCTGTCCGATTCGAAGCACGAACCGATCAGCAAGAACGTTTTCGAGCTGGTCGCCGGCTTCCCCGGCAACGCCGCCCGCACGACGCTGACCGACGATTCGGTCGAGTTGACGGTCCCGATCCAGGCCGGGCAAAGCGGCCGGGATTTCACGATTTTGGTCGGATTCCAGTTGACCGAGGACCAGCTCGATTTCAACCGCCGGCTCCGCCAGGAACGCGAATCCAATCGCTGACCGGCCGCCAAGGGGGTTGCTTTCCCGAGCCCCGGGGATACACTTTTCCCCGGACGATATTCTCGACAGGCCGCTGTGGGAGAGACCGGCGAACGCAAGCCGCCGGCGCCGAAGGAGCAACCGCCCCGGAAACTCTCAGGCCTCAGGACCGCAGCGGCAAACGAGGCTCTGGAAAGAAGAACGAAGGCGGCGATGCCGCTCGCGTTCTCACCGAAGATGTAACCGGCCTAGGGAATCGTTGTCCCGCCGCCGGGAATCTTTCAGGTTTCAAGACAGAGGGGGTGTCCGATCCGATGCGCGCGCGTCGGGGCGGCGCCGTGCAACCCCTTTGCGAAACCCGAGGAAGAGCCCCTTGTCCCACGACCCCGCCCACCCCGAGATTCTCAAATCCACGCCGCTGGAGCGGTGGCACCGCGCGCAGGGCGGCAAGATGGTGCCGTTCGCCGGCTACGCGATGCCGGTCCAGTATCCCGCCGGCATCGTCGCCGAGCATCAACATACCCGCGCGGCCGCATCCCTGTTCGACGTCTCGCACATGGGCCAGGTTTTCCTGCGCGGCCCGGACGCGGCCGCCGCGCTGGAAACGCTGGTTCCCGGCGACATCGCCGGACTGAAGCCGGGCGCGATCCGCTACACCATGCTGACCAACGACCACGGCGGCATCATCGACGATCTGATGGCGATGCGTCGCGCCGACGGCGTCGTCTTGATCGTCAACGCGTCGCGCAAGGACGTCGTCCTGCCCCATCTCGCCCAACGTCTCGGCTCTCGCGTCCGGATCGAGCCGCATCCCGAACGGGCGCTGATCGCCCTGCAAGGCCCGCGCGCGGCGGACATTCTCGGCCGCGCCGCGCCGGCCGCCGCCCGGCTCGCCTTCATGCACGGCGCGGATGCGACCATCGACGGCGCGGCGTGCGCCGTGACCCGCTCGGGCTACACCGGCGAGGACGGTTTCGAGATTTCGCTGCCCGCCGACGCCGCCGAACGGATCGCCGCGATGCTGTCGGCCCAACCCGAGGTCAAGCCCGCCGGCCTGGGCGCGCGCGACTCGCTGAGACTCGAGGCCGGGCTGTGCCTCTACGGCCAGGACATCGACGAGACGACGACGCCGATCGAGGCCGGACTCGCCTGGACGATTTCCAAGCGCCGCCGCGCGGAAGGAAACTTCCCCGGCGCCGCCGTCATCCTCGCTCAGCTCAAGGACGGGCCTTCGCGCCGACGCGTCGGCATCCGCCCCGAGGGCAAGGCCCCCGTCCGCGCCGGCGCGGCGCTGACGTTGGCCGACGGCACGCCGGTCGGCACGGTCACGTCGGGCGGCTTCGGCCCCACCATCGGCGCGCCGGTGGCCATGGGCTACGTCGCCGCCCCGCACGCCGCCGTTGGAACCTCGCTCAACGCCATCGTCCGCGACAAGCCCTTGGCCGCGCGCGTCGCGGCGCTGCCTTTCGTTCCCCACCGCTATTGCACGCACCCATAAGGAGATGCCGATGCCCCCCGCTGCAACCGTCCGCTTCACCAAGGAACACGAATGGATCCGCGTCGAGGGCGACGTCGGCGTCGTCGGCATCACCGATTACGCCCAGCAGCAGTTAGGCGACATCGTGTTCGTCGAATTGCCCGCGATCGGGACCAAGGTCGCCAAGGGCGGCCAGGCCGCGGTCGTCGAGTCGGTCAAGGCGGCGAGCGAGGTTTACGCCCCGGCCGCCGGCGAGGTGGTCGAGGCCAACGGCGCGCTCGCCGACGCGCCCGCCACCGTCAACAGCGCGCCCGAGGGCGTGGGCTGGCTCTACAAGATCAAGCTCGCCAACCCGGCCGATCTCAACGACGCCATGGATAAGGCCGCCTACGACGCTTATGTGGGAACCCTCCATTGATGACGCCCCCCACCCTCGGCGATCTGTCCGCCGCCGGCGATTTCGCCCGCCGCCATATCGGCCCCAACGAGGCCGATATCGGGGTCATGCTGGCGGCGCTCGGCCAGTCGTCGCTGGCGGCGCTGATGGAAGCCGCCATGCCCGCCGCCATCCGCACCGGCGACATGCCGCCGTTCCCGGCGCTGAGCGAAGCCGGCTCGCTCGACCGCTTGAGCGAACTCGCCAGCCGCAACAAGCCGCTCAAATCGATGATCGGCATGGGCTATTCGGGCACCACGACGCCGCCGGTGATCGTGCGCAACGTCTTGGAGAACCCCGGCTGGTACACCGCCTACACGCCCTATCAGGCGGAAATCTCGCAAGGGAGGATGGAGGCGCTGCTCGCGTTC
>CAYIQU010000197.1:0-4328 GCA_964365645.1 uncultured Hyphomicrobiales bacterium
GCCTGGCGGATCGCCTCGCCAGGACGCAACGCAGGTGATTCCATATGGGAAGATCATGCTCTAACGGTATCGACTCTTCCGCCGGTCGGATATTATAGTCCGGCCCACATATAGTGGTGGGGGAGGCCCAGGTGCCGCGAAGTCTTGTGGTCTATGCGTTTCTGGCGCTGTTCGCCTGGGTAAACCCGGCGATGGCGGCCATGGCGTCCGTCGAGGACTCCGTGGCCGAGCGGGCATTGGGCAACCCCGATGCCCCGGTGACCATCGTCGAATACGCCTCGCTCGGATGTTCCCACTGCGCCGACTTCCACCGCGACACGCTGCCCCAGATCAAGGCCGCCTACATCGACACCGGCAAGGTCCGATTCATCTTCATCGATTTTCCCCTGGGCGCGCCCGCGGTCGCCGCGGCCATGGTCGCCCGCTGCGCGCCCCGTGACGCCTATTTCGGTCTGCTCGACGTGTTCTTCCGCGACCAGGCGCGCTGGGCCGGCGCGCGCGATCCCTTGAAGGAAATCGCCCGCATCGGCCGCTTCGCGGGATTGTCGGAACAGGACGCCGGCGCGTGCGTCGAATCGCAACCGCTGCTGGCCCGCATCCGCGACGGCGCCGAGGATGCGTCCCGCCGCTACGGTATTGACTCGACCCCGTCGTTCGTGATCGACGGAACCCTGATCAAGGGCGCGCAACCGTTCGAGGCGTTCCGCGCCGCGATCGACGCCGCCTTGGCGAAGAAAACCCCCCAAAAGTAGCGAGGACCGAGCCCCGTGTTGCAGTTCAACCGCCTTCGCCTGACCGGCTTCAAGTCCTTCGTCGAACCGACCGATCTCGTGATCGAAACCGGATTGACCGGCGTCGTCGGCCCCAACGGCTGCGGCAAGTCGAACCTGGTCGAGGCCCTGCGCTGGGTCATGGGCGAAACCTCGCCCAAGCAGATGCGCGGTGGCGAAATGGACGACGTCATCTTCGGCGGCACTTCCAACCGGCCCTCGCGCAACATCGCCGAGGTGACGATCAAGCTCGACAACACCGCCCGCGCGGCCCCGGCGCAGTTCAACGACACCGACGACCTCGAAGTCAGCCGCGTCATCGAGCGCGGCGAGGGATCGAACTACCGCATCAACGGCCGCGACGTCCGCGCCCGCGACGTGCAGATCCTGTTCGCCGATTCCGCGACCGGCGCGCGCTCGACCGCGCTGGTCAGCCAGGGCCGCATCGGCGCCATCATCAACGCCAAGCCCGCCGACCGCCGCATGTTGCTGGAGGAAGCCGCCGGCATCACCGGCCTGCATTCCCGCCGCCACGAGGCCGAGTTGCGCCTGCGCGCCGCCGAAAACAACCTCAAGCGCGTCGACGACATCCTGCAAACCCTGGACGTCCAGCTGCAGAACCTGAAAAAGCAGACCCGCCAGACCGCGCGCTATCGCAACCTGAGCCAACACATCCGCACCGCCGAGGCGACCTATTTCTTCCTGCGCTGGCGCGCGACCGACGTCGAACTGGCCGAGGGCCGCCAACGCCTGGCCGCCGCCGAGTCCGACGTCGCGATCCGCGCCCGCACGGCGGCCGAAGCCGGCACCCGCCAGGCCGAGTGCGCCGCCGTTCTGCCGGCGCTGCGCCAGACCGAGGCCGAGGCCGCCGCCGGCCTGCAGCGCCTGATCATCGCCCGCGAGCAGTTGGAAGCCGAGGAACGCCGCCTCGAGGAACAGCAGCGGGACGTCGAGACTCGGCTCGCCCAGATCGCCCAGGACTCCCAGCGCGAGGAAGGGCTGCGCGCCGACGCGCTGGCCGCGCTCGAACGCCTGCGCGCCGAACGCGCCGAGATCGAGGATGCCCGCGCCGGCGAGGACGCCGCCGAAACCGACGCCGAGGCGCTGCGCCGGGAATCCGCCGACGCCGTCGTCCAGCTCGACGCGCGATTGTCCGAACTCACCCGCGAGGTCGCCGAAATCGAGACCCGGCGCGAGGCCCTGGCCCGCGCGCGGACCGAGATCGAGGAACGCGTCGCCCGCCTGACGGCCCGCGCCGACGAACTCGCCGTCCAGCGCGCCCGCCTCGAAGCCGAGGCGATCGCCGCCGTCCACCTGACCGACGCCGACGCCGCCGCCGCCGCCGCGCGCGCCCAACTGGAATCCGCCCGCGCCGAGACCGACACCGCCGAGGGCGCGCGCGCCCAGGCCGAGGCCGCCCGCGCCGCCGCCGAACAGGACGAGCGCGCGGCGCAAAGCGCGCTCGCCAAGATCGAGGCCGAGGAAGCGGCGCTGGCCCGTCTTCTCGAATCCGGCTCGCCCGACCTGTGGCCGCCGCTAGTCGACGCGGTCGCCGTCGACGTCGGGTTCGAGGCCGCGCTCGGCGCCGCGCTGGGCGAAGACCTGTCCGCGCCGACCGACGAGGCCGCGCCGGTCCGCTGGCGTACGCTGCCGCCGCTCGCCGACGCCCCGGTCCTGCCCGAAGGCGTCGAGCCGCTGGAGCGCGTCGTGCGCGCGCCCGAGGCGCTGGCGCGGCGGCTGTCCCAGATCGGCGTCGTCGCCGACGAAGCCGCCGGCCATGCGCTGGCGACCCAACTGCGTCCGGGCCAGCGCCTGGTCAGCCGCGACGGCGGCTTGTGGCGCTGGGACGGATTCACCGCCGCCGCCGGCGCGCCGACGCCCGCCGCCGTGCGGCTCGAGCAACGCAACCGCCTGAGGGCCGTGCGCGAAACCGTCGTCGGCGCGCGGACCGCGTCCGACGAGGCCCACGGCCGCGCCGACGCCGCCCGCGCCGATGCCCAGGCGGCGGCCGAGTCCGAACGCGCCGCCCGCGCGCGCCTGCAAGCCGCCGACGCGGCCAACGTCGAAGCGCGCGACGCGCTCGCCCTCTTGCGCCAAAAGACGGCGGAACAGGAATCGCGCCTCGCCGCCACGCTCGATGCCGCCCGGACGGTCGAGGCCGACCTGGCCGACGCCCGCGCCGTCGCGGCGCGCACCGCCGACGAGATCGCCTCCCTGCCCGACCTCGACCAGGCCCGCGCCCGGCTGGAATCCCTGCGCGAGGACTTGGGCGCGCGCCGCGCCGAGGAACGCGAACGCCAGGCCGCGTGCGAAGCCTTGCGCCGCGCCGCCGACGACCGCCGCCGCCGTCTGCTCGATATCGAGCGCGAGGCCGCCTTATGGCAAAGCCGCGAGACCGACGCCGCCCGCCAGATCGCCGAACTGTCCGAACGCCGCGCGTCGGCCGAGGACGAAAAGGCCCGGCTGGCGCTGCGTCCCGCCGAAATCGCCGAACAGCGCCAGGCGCTCCTCGGCACCATCGAAACCGCCGAGGGCCGCCGCCGCGAAGCCGCCGACCGCCTGGCCGAGGCTGAAACCGCGCTCGGTCTTGCCGACAAGGCCGCGCGCGCCGCCGAAAGCCAACTCGCCGAGGCGCGCGAGGAACGCGTCCGCGCCGAGGGCCTGCTCGAACAGGCCAAAGTCGCGGCCAAGGGCTTGGCCGAGCGCATCGCCGAACGGCTGGAGGCCGAACCCGACCGCTTGGCCGAAATCGCCGGCCTCAAGGAAGACGAGGAACTTCCCGATCTGGCCGAGACCGAGAAGAAGCTCGAACGCCTGCAGCGCGAACGCGAGACCATGGGTCCGGTGAACCTGCGCGCCGAGGTCGAGGCCGAGGAACTGGCCACGCAGATCGAGACCATGACGACCGAGCGCGGCGACCTGGTCGCCGCCATCGACAAGCTGCGCCAGGGCATCCAGGAGCTGAACATCGAGGGCCGCGAACGCCTGATGAAGTCGTTCGAGGAGGTCAACACGCATTTCCAGGAACTGTTCGTGCGGCTGTTCGGCGGCGGGCGGGCGCACCTGGAACTGGTCGAGTCCGACGATCCGCTGCAGGCGGGCCTGGAAATCATGGCCAGCCCGCCGGGCAAGCGGTTGCAGACGCTGTCGCTGCTGTCGGGCGGCGAACAGGCGCTGACCGCGCTCGCCCTCCTGTTCGGCGTGTTCCTGACCAACCCGGCGCCGATTTGCGTGCTGGACGAAGTCGACGCGCCCTTGGACGACGCCAACGTCGATCGCTTCTGCACGCTTTTGGAAGAGATCGCGCAGGCGGGCGGCACCCGCTTCCTGGTCATCACCCACCACCGCATGACCATGGCCCGCATGGACCGCCTGTTCGGCGTGACCATGCAGGAACGCGGCATCTCGCAACTGGTCTCGGTCGACTTGCAGAAGGCCGAGGAGTTGCGCGATTCGACCATCGCCGCCTGACCCCTCGGGCGGGCCGGCGAATCGGCCCCCGGATCGCCCCTTGGGCGGGCCGGCGAATCGGCCCCCGGATCGCCCCTTGGGCGGGCC
>CAYIQU010000198.1:0-4327 GCA_964365645.1 uncultured Hyphomicrobiales bacterium
TTCATCATGGCCTTGCCGCGGGGCTACGACACGGCGGTCGGCGAGCACGGCGTCAAGCTTTCCGGCGGCCAGCGCCAACGGCTTGCCATCGCGCGGGCCATGCTCAAGAACGCGCCGATCCTGCTGCTCGACGAGGCGACCAGCGCGCTCGATTCCGAGGCCGAGCGCCAAGTGCAGGCCGCGCTCGCCGCCTTGATGCGCGGCCGAACGACGCTGGTGATCGCCCATCGCCTGTCGACGGTGATGAGCGCGGACCGCATCTACGTCATCGACAGCGGCCGCGTCGTCGAGCAGGGCAATCATGCCGAGCTTCTGGTCCGCGACGGGGTCTACGCCCGACTGCACGCGCTTCAGTTCGCGACGCAGGGCGACGCCGTTGCCGCGCCGCTTGGCGCGCGCGCGGCGGAAGCCTGAACCGAGACGGAGGCCGCGCGGCGTGGCGTTTCTCAAGACATTCCTGCGCCGGGACGGCGTGCGTCGGGCGCTGTGCTGGGTCGGCGCGCAGTACATCCGCCTGGCCTTTGCCACCGGCCGCTGGACGACGATCAACGGCGAAACGCCCCGGCGGTTGTGGGATGCGGGCCGGCCGTTCGTTCTGTGCTTCTGGCACGGGCGGATTTTGATGATGCCCTATTCGTGGGACCTTTCGAAGACCATCCACATGCTGATTTCGCAGCACGCCGACGGGCAATTGATCGCGCACACGGTCGCGCATTTCGGCATCAAGACCGCGGCCGGATCGTCCCGGCGCGGCGGCGCCGGCGCGTTGCGCGCGATGGCGCGGGCGCTCAAGGCGGGCGAATGGGTCGGAATTACGCCCGACGGGCCGCGCGGGCCGCGCATGAGGGCCAGCGATGGCGCGATTCACGTCGCGCGCATGGCCGGGGTGCCGCTGGTGCCGGCGGCTTTCGGCGCGCGGCGACGGAAAGTCCTCGGCAGTTGGGACCGCTTCGTGGTCGCCTGGCCGTTCGGCGGCGGCGTTTTCGTCTGGGGCGACCCGATCCAAGTGCCGCGCGACGCCGATGACGCGGCCGTCGAGGCGGCACGGCGGCGGCTTGAGGACTCTCTCAACGCGGTCACCTGGGAAGCGGATCGGTTGTGCGGTCAAGCGCCCGTCGAACCGGCGCCGTCGGGAACGGAGGCGCGGCCGTGATGCTCGCCCTCTATCGCGCCGCGACCGTCGTCGGCTGGCCGCTCGTCCGCTTGTACCTCGCGCGGCGAATGGCGCGCGGCAAGGAGGACGCCGCGCGCTTCCCCGAACGCCTGGGCCGGCCCTCGCGCGCGCGGCCGGCGGGACGACTGATTTGGCTGCACGGCGCCAGCGTCGGGGAGTCGCTTTCCCTCCTGCCGCTGATAGCCCGGATTCTCGCGACCGCCGCCCGGCCGACCCACGTCCTCGTCACCACCGGGACCGTCACCTCGGCGCGCTTGATGGCCGAACGGTTGCCGCCCGGCGCCTTTCATCAATACGTTCCGATCGATGCGCCGGGGGCCGTTCGCGGCTTCCTCGACCATTGGCGACCCGATCTCGTTTTGTGGACGGAATCGGAATTCTGGCCGAACCTGCTGACCGGCATCGCCCGGCGCCGGATTCCGCTGGCGCTGGTGCAGGGGCGAATCTCGGATCGCTCGCTGGCCGCCTGGCGCCGCGTGCCGGGGCTGATCCGCGAACTGCTGGCGGGATTCTCTCTTTGCCTCGGCCAGACGGAAGAAGACGCGCGCCGGCTCTCGTTGCTCGGCGCCGGCAACGCCGGGTGCGCCGGTAATCTTAAATTCGCCGCGTCGCCGCTGCCTGTCGACGAAAGCGCGTTGGCGGATCTGCGGGCCCGGCTGAACGGGCGGCCCGTCTGGGTCGCCGCCAGTACGCATCCGGGCGAGGAGGAGATCGTCGCCCGCGCCCACCGCGCGCTTCTCGCCCGCCACCCCGGCCTTCTCACCATTATCGTGCCGCGGCATCCCGAACGCGGCCCCGCGATCGCCGCGGAGATCGCCAGGATGGCCGACAACGGAAGCCTGCGCCTGGCCCGGCGCGCGGCGGGCGAGAAGCCGGCGGCGGACACGGGCATTTATCTCGCCGATACGATGGGCGAGCTTGGGCTTTTCTTCCGGCTGGCGCGCGTCGCCTTCATCGGCAAGTCTCTGGTTCCGCTGGGCGGCCAGAATCCGTTGGAACCCGCCCGGCTCGGTTGCCCGGTTGTTTTCGGTCCGCACATGGGAAATTTCACCGCCATCGCGAAACGGATGCTCGAGTCGAGCGCGGCGATGGAGGCCGACGACGGCGTCGGCCTGATCGCGGTTGTCGACCGGCTCTTGTCGGACGCCGCGTTGCGGGCGCGCATGGCCCGCGCCGGACAGACCTTGGCGGCGATGGAATCCGAATCCCTTGAGCGAACGATGGCGGCCTTGAAGCCGCTTCTTGACGGAGGCTCCCATGCGTCCGCCTGATTTCTGGACCGGCGCGGAAGGAACCTTCGCCGCCCAAGCGCTCAGCCCGCTCGGGTGGGCGTGGTCGGCGGCCGGACGCGTGCGCCGCGCCTTGGCGCAGCCCTGGCATGCGCCGGCGCGCGTGCTGTGCATCGGCAACCTGACCGTCGGCGGTGCGGGCAAGACGCCGCTCGCGCTCGATCTCGCCCGCCGCATCCTGGCGCGGGGGCACGCCGTTCATTTTCTGACGCGCGGCTACGGCGGCCGGATCGCCGGTCCGCTGCGCGTCGATCCCGTTGTCCACGATTTCAGGAACGTCGGCGACGAGGCCCTGCTGCTCGCCCGCGTCGCGCCGACGTGGGGCGGCGCCGACCGGGTGAAGCTCGCTCGGGCCGCGTGCGAGGCCGGCGCCCGGGTTCTGGTGATGGACGACGGATTTCAGAACCCGACGCTGACGAAGGATATGTCCATTCTTGTCGTCGACGGCGCGGTCGGCTTCGGCAACGGCCGGGTGATTCCGGCGGGACCGTTGCGCGAAGAGATCGCCGACGGCTTGAAGCGCGCCGACGCCGCCGTCATCGTCGGCGCCGACGAAAAGGGCGCGGCGGAGCGGATCGAGGCCGAGCGCCCCGACTTGCCGCGACTGGGCGTTCGCATCGCGCCCGGCGCTGACGCCCGGCGCCTGAAAGGGCGGTCCGTGTTCGCCTTCGCCGGGATCGGCCGGCCGGAGAAATTCTTCGCGACCGCGGCGGCGGCCGGGGCCGTGGTGCGCGACACCGCCGCTTTTCCCGACCATCATCTTTTCACGGCGGCCGAGATCGACGACGTATGCCGCCGCGCCGCTCGGCTGGGCGCGGTGCCGCTGACGACGGCCAAGGACGCGATCCGCCTGCCGCCGGGAACCGGGGGCGGGATCGAGGTCTTGACAATGGACCTCGTCTGGGAGGACGAAGCGGAGCTCGACGCCCTTCTGGAAACGCTTCTTCGCGACCGATGATTCGCGCCCCCCGCATCGCCCCCGCTGTCCGCCGCTGGATCGTGCATCCGGTCGAGGCGTTCTTCGCCTTCGCGGTGTACGCTTTTTTCAAGCTTCTGCCGCTCGACATGGCGTCGGCCGTCGGCGGCTGGCTTGGGCGCACCGTCGGTCCGTTCCTGCCCGTGACAAAACGGGCGCGGCGCAATCTCGCCCGGGTCTTTCCGGAAAAATCCAAGCGCGAAATTCGCGCCATCGTGCGCGGCATGTGGGACAATCTGGGCCGGGTCGCGGCCGAGTTTCCGCATCTTTCGGAAATCGACGTCTACGATCCGCAGGGTCCCGTCACCGTCGTCGGCGCGGAATGGGTCGATCGCCTGCGCGACGACGGCAAGCCAGGTTTCTTCTTTTCCGCCCATTTCGGCAACTGGGAAATCGTCTCGCTCGGTGGGTCCCAGCGCGGCCTGCCCGTGGATCGCGTCTACCGCGCCGCCAACAACCGCCTGGTCGAATGGCTCTATTGCCACGGCCGCGCCGTCGTCGAGGGCGCGCTGATCCCCAAGGGTCCCGCCGGCGTCCGCCAGCTTCTGCGATCGCTCAAAAACGGCAACCACCTGGGCATGATGGTGGATCAGAAAATGAACGACGGCATCGCCGCGCCGTTCTTCGGTCTGCCGGCCATGACCGCGACGGCGCTGGTCGATCTCGCGCTCCGCTTCGATTGCCCGGTGGTGCCGATCAGGGTGGAACGCATCGGCGGCGCGCATTTCCGCATGATCATCGGCCCGGGGATGGAATTGATCCGGACCGGCGACAGGACCGCCGACATCGCCGTCAACGTCGCGCGCATGAACGCCGTCATCGAGGGCTGGGTGCGCGCCCGTCCCGAACAGTGGCTTTGGCTGCACAATCGCTGGGTCGATTAGCGTT
>CAYIQU010000199.1:0-4317 GCA_964365645.1 uncultured Hyphomicrobiales bacterium
CGCGCGTTCCGACCCGCCTATTTTTCGTGCCCGGCCTATTGACAAAATTCCTACTATAGGATATTTTATTCGCTCTCAAAAAACCCGCGTTTTCATTTGCGCCCTCGGCGCGGGCGCAAGAAGTAATTCCGCGTTCTTGGACAAGTGAATCAAAAAGCGATCAGCAATCAGCCACGAGCGATCAGCTCGGATGGCGGTTGCTCCGGCTGACCGCTGAAAGCCGACGGCTGAAAGCGGCGGGGGGCGGAAAATGATGAGAAATGACGATGAATGATGAGAAATGATGATGAAAATCCGCCGGGCGGGAGCGGTTTTCAAGCCGATCAACGGGTTAGGCCGAATTCGGCCTTCCCGAACCTACCTTGAAGTCGTCCGAACCTTCCCCTTGCCTCGCCGGCGGCGTGTCCGTCTTGGGGGCCGCAGCTTCTTCTCGATCATGGCGGCGAAGGCTTGGCTGATCCGCTCCATGGCCGGCCGCATATAGGGAAAGTGGCGCGCGTGGTCGTGGCTGTGGCGCATGGAAGCGTTGAGCTCGAAGACCAGAAGCGTTCCGTCCCCGCGCACCGTGTAATCGATCCCGAAAAAGTCGAGGCCGACGAGACCGCCCAGGCTTTCGAGGGCGCGGTAAGTCTTCTCCCCGATCGCGCCCAGGGGATCGTCGAGATAGCGCCGCTCCTGCTCCTGCATCCACGGAGTTTGCTTCATCACGCTCAAGCGATTATAGCCGTGCACGTTCCAGACCCGATCGACGTGGGAGACCACCGGATAGAGCCGGCCGTCGATGCAGAAGAACCGCTTCTTGTTGAAGTAGCGCGTCCCGTCCTCGCCCGTGAAACGCTCGTCCATGAATTGGATCAGGTAGAATTCGCCTCCCGTCGCGCGGGCGAAATAGCCGGCCAGGTCCGCGTCGTTCCGGACCAGCGCCACGGTCCGGCCGGTGTGGGTGCCGGTTTCGCGGACGATGATCGGATAGGCCAGCTCCCACGCGCCGATCCGGGCGGCGATGGATTCAGCGCTCGCGCCGTCGCGCCGGAAACGCACCGTGCGCGGAAAAACGAGTCCCGGCACGGCGGCGAGGCGGCGGGCATTGGCGTCCCGCGTCGTTTCCAGGACCCGGTCGGGATGGTTGACGATGGGAACGCCGGGATGGCTTTTCAAATACCGCGACAGCGATTCCAGCGAGCGGCGCTCGGTGTCGGCGTCAGCGATGGTGTTGAGCAACAGATCGTGCCGGGGCACGTCGTCGCGCCGGTTGATGTTGTCGAGCGCGACGGTCCAGTCGATGACCCGGTGGCGGCGGGGCGGCAGCAAATGCGCGGTCAGGAAATGCCCGCCGCGATAGTGGGGACGCGGCCGCTTGTTCGGCTCCTCTTCCAGCCGGCAGAGCGTGCCGTCCAGCCCGAAAACCCGAAGAAGAATCTTCCGGCTGTTTTCCAAGGCGGCGTTTTGGGTCTCGTCCCCGGCCTCCGCCGGATGATCGCGAAAAAAAGTCCGCAGGACTTGCCGGCCCTTTTCCTCGTCCCCCCGCGCGACGTGGACGCCGCACAGCAATTCGTGGAGGACCCGGTCGGCGGGGGATTTTTCCGCCGCCGCGCGGTAGTGAACCAACGCCTCGTCGTAGCGGCGCGTCATCGTCAAGACGTCGGCCAGATCGCGCATGAGAGCGGGATCGTCGGGGTTTCGGCGCAAGGCCTCGCGGCATAAATCCAACACCTCGTCGAGACTCCCTTTCGCGATCAGGGCGTCGCAAGGTCGCGGCGGCGGCCGGGTCGGGTTCCGGATCGGCCGGATTGTGACGGTCAGGGTCATGCGCGTTCGTCCGGCTCCGCCTGTTCCTTGGCCGCCGCGATCAGGAATTCCTTGTTGCCCTCCGGGCCGGTGATCGGGCTTTCCGCGACGCCCAGCACCCGCCAATGGGGCTGCGCCGCCAGCCACGCCGAAACCCGCTCGCAGACCTCCCGATGCCGTTGGGGATCGCGGACCACGCCCTTGGCGCCGACCAAGGCTCGGTCCACCTCGAACTGCGGCTTGATCAGCGCGATCAGCCGGGCGCCGGGCGCGGCCAGCCGGAGCGACGCGGGCAGCACGACCTCAAGCCCGATGAAGCTGGCGTCGCAGACGATCAATTGCGGCGGCTCGGGAATCAGCGTCGCATCGAGGGTCCGCGCGTTGGTCCGTTCCAAAACGACGACGCGCGGATCGTTGCGGAGCTTCCAATCCAACTGGCCGTGACCGACGTCGACGGCGTACACCTTCGCCGCGCCCTGATGCAACAACACGTCGGTGAAGCCGCCCGTCGAGGCACCGACGTCGAGGCACACCAGGCCGGCGGGATTTATGGCGAAATGCGCGAGCCCGTGGGCGAGCTTGATCCCGCCCCGCGACACCCACGGATGGTCCTTGCCGCGCACGGCGACGGGCGTATCGGCGGGCAGTTTGTGGCCGGGCTTGTCGAGGCGCGCCTCGCCCGCGAACACCGCGCCGGCCAGGATCAGCGCGCGGGCCTTGGTGCGGCTTTCCGCCAAGCCTCGGCGGACGAGCAATTCGTCGAGGGGGATTTTTCCGGACGGGGAGTCGGGTTTAGGCAAGCGCCGCTTTGGCCGCGTCGTCGGCGCGGCCCAGCGCCAGCAGCGCGGTGGCGACGATGTGCCGGGCGTTCAGCCGGGCGGCCTCGTATTGGGCTTCCGGCTTGTTCTGCTCGAAAAAGACGTCGGGCATGGTCAGGACGCGCACTTTCAGGCCGCCGTCGAGCAAGCCGTCGTTGGCGAGGAACTGCAAGACGTGGGCGGCGAAGCCGCCGGCCGAACCTTCCTCGACGGTAATCAGGACTTCGTGGTGGCGGGCAAGCTGGCGGATCAGGGCTTCGTCCAAGGGCTTGGCGAAGCGGGCATCCGCGACCGTGGTCGAAAGCCCGCGCCCGGCCAGTTCGTCGGCGGCCTTGAGGGCCTCGGCCAGGCGGGGACCCAGGCTCAGGATGGCCACCGCCGTTCCCTCGCGCAAGACTCGGCCCTTGCCGAGAGGCAGCACGGTGCCGCGCGCGGGCAGCGGCACGCCGATCCCCTCGCCGCGCGGGTAGCGCAGCGCGCTGGGGCGGTCGTCGATGACGGCCGCCGTCGCGACCATGTGCATCAGTTCCGCCTCGTCGGCGGGCGCCATGACCACGAAGCCGGGCAGGCAGCACAGATAGGCGAGGTCGAACGCGCCCGCGTGGGTCGCGCCGTCGGCGCCGACGTAGCCGGCGCGATCCATGGCGAAGCGGACCGGCAGGCTTTGGATGGCGATGTCGTGGACCACCTGGTCGTAGGCGCGTTGCAGGAACGTGGAATAGATCGTGGCGAAGGGCTTGAAGCCCTCGGTCGCCAGGCCGCCGGCGAAAGTGACGGCGTGCTGTTCGGCGATGCCGACGTCGAAGGTGCGTTTCGGGAACGCCGCGCCGAAGGTATCCAGGCCGGTGCCCGACGGCATGGCCGCGGTGATGGCGACGATCTTGTCGTCGACCTCGGCTTCCGCGATCAGGGCACGGGCGTAAACGCCGGTGTAGCTGGGCGCCTTGGCCTTGGGCTTGACCTGGACGCCGGTGACGACGTCGAACTTGGTGACGCCGTGATATTTGTCCGCCGACTGTTCCGCCGGGGCGTAGCCGTGGCCCTTTTGCGTCACCACGTGGACCAGCACCGGACCCGGTTCCTGGTCGTCGCGCAGGTTCTTCAGCACCGGCAGCAGGTGGTCGAGATTGTGGCCGTCGATGGGACCGACGTAGTAGAAGCCCATCTCCTCGAACAGCGTCCCGCCGGTGACCATGCCGCGGGCGAATTCCTCGGCCTTGCGCGCGGCTTCCTTCAGCGGGCGCGGGAACTTGGCGGTCACGTCCTTGGCGAAGTGGCGCATCGAACGGAACGGCTTCGACGAAATCAGGCGCGAGAGGTACGCGCTCATGGCGCCGACGGGCGGCGCGATCGACATGTCGTTGTCGTTCAAGATGACGATCAGGCGCTCATCCATGGCGCCGGCGTTGTTCATGGCCTCGTAGGCCATGCCCGCGCTCATGGAGCCGTCGCCGATGACGCAGATGATGTTGTTCTTCCCGCCCTTGAGATCGCGGGCGACCGCCATGCCGAGGCCGGCGGAAATCGAGGTCGAGCTGTGCCCGGCGCCGAACGGGTCGTAGGCGCTTTCGCGGCGGTTGGTGAAGCCCGCCAGCCCGTCGCCCTGGCGCAGCGTGTGCATCCGCGCGCGGCGCCCGGTCAGGATTTTGTGCGGATAGCACTGGTGGCCGACGTCCCAGATCAACCGGTCGTTCGGCGTGTCGAAAACGTG
>CAYIQU010000200.1:0-4302 GCA_964365645.1 uncultured Hyphomicrobiales bacterium
CTTTCTGCTCGAGGCCCGCGACAATCGACTGGCGCGCCGGGGCCGGGTGCTTTTGTCGGACGTGTCGATTCGTGTCGTCCCGGGCGAAATCGTCACCCTGATCGGCCCCAACGGCGCGGGCAAAACCACCATGATCCGAATCATACTGGGGCTTCTGCGCCCGGACTCAGGGGTCGTCGCGCGCCGGCCGGGGCTGTCCATCGGTTACGTGCCGCAGCGACTGTCTCTCGACCCGAGCCTGCCGATCACCGTCGCCGGATTCCTCGACCTGGGCCTTCGCCCGCTGGTGCGCGCCGACGCGGACCGCCGGCGCCGCGTGCTCGATGAAGTCGGCGCGGGCGCGGTCGTCGACGCCTCGTTGCACGATATTTCCGGCGGCGAATTGCAACGGGTGATGCTGGCCCGGGCGCTGCTGCGCGATCCCGGGATTCTCGTTCTCGACGAGCCGGCGCAGGGTGTCGATATCACGGGGCAGGCGGAAATCTACGAATTGATCGCCCGGATTCGCCGCGAGCGCGGCGTCGGCGTGCTGCTCGTTTCCCACGATTTGCACCTGGTGATGGCGGCGACCGACCACGTCGTCTGCCTCAACGGCCACGTCTGTTGCGCCGGCACGCCCGACAGCGTCAGCCGCGATCCCGCCTTCGCCGCCCTGTTCGGCGACCGGGTCGCTTCGGCGCTGGCCGTCTATCACCACCGTCACGACCACATTCACGATCCCGACGGCAAGCCCCACGCCGTCGATCAGGACTGCGGTCACGAACATCCCCACTCGGCGCGCGCGGAAATCGGCCATGGATGAACTCGTTCTTCAAGCGTTGGCGGCGGGCTTGGCCGTGGCGGCGGTGGGGGGGCCGTTGGGGTCGTTCGTCATCTGGCGGCGCGGCGCCTACTTCGGCGATACCCTGGGCCACGGGGCGTTGCTCGGCGTCGCGCTGGGAATCGGATTCGGAATCGATCCCGACCTGTCGGTGATGGCGGTCGCGGTCGCGATCGCGGTGTCGCTCGCTTTTCTCGGGCGGGGCATCGGGCTTGGAACCGATACGATGCTCGGCATCCTCGCCCACGGCGGACTCGCCTTGGGCATCGTCGGCCTAGCGTTGACTCGCGCCCCGGCGCTCGATCTTTCGGCGTATTTGTTCGGCGATATCCTGGCCATCGGCGCGGACGACGCGACGCGGATCGTCGCGTTCTCGGCGGCGGTGCTGGCGACGTTGATATGGATTTGGCGGCGGCTGCTGGCGGCGACGGTGAGCGAGGAACTGGCGGCGGTCGAGGGGATACCGGTTGCCCTCATGCGTTTGGCGTTCATGGTTTTGCTGGCGCTGACGGTGGCGATCGCCATGAAGGCGGTCGGAATTCTGCTGGTCACGGCGCTGTTGATCATTCCGGCCGCCGCCGCCCGGCCGCTCGCCCGCACGCCCGGCGCGATGGCCGCGTTGGCCGCGCTGGCGGGAATGATCGCGGTGGCGGGCGGGCTTTACGCCGCGTTCGCGTTCGACACGCCGGCGGGGCCGACCATCGTCGTCGCCGCGCTGGTTCTGTTCGTTCTGTCGGCGGGAGCGTCGGCGCTCAAACCCCGGTAAGGCGCGCAAGACCGGCGGCGAGATCGGCGATCAAATCGTCGGGGTCCTCGAGACCGGCGTGGATGCGCACCGCCGGACCGGGATGGGGCCACGTCGTCGCGCTCCGCATTTTCGCCGGATAGACCGGCAGGATCAGGCTTTCGTAGCCGCCCCAGCTGAATCCCATGGCGAACAATTCCATGCCGTCGAGCATCGCCTCGACGCCTTTTTTCGGGAATTCCTTGAAGACGACCGTGAACAGGCCCGAGGCGCCGGTGAAATCGCGCGCCCAAAGCTCGTGGCCCGGGCAGTCGGGCAAGGCGGGATGCAGCACCCGTTCGACCTCGGGGCGCGCCTTGAGCCAGTGCGCGAGCTTGAGGCCGGTTTCCTGGTGGCGCGGCATCCGGGCCGCCAGGGTGCGCAACCCGCGCAGGCCGAGATAGCATTCGTCGACGCCGGCGCAGACGCCCAGCGCGACGGTCGTCGTCTTGATCCGCTCGTACAATTCGTTGCGCGTGGTGATGACGCCGAGCATGGCGTCCGAATGGCCGGCGATGAACTTGGTCGCCGCCTGGATCGAGATATCGACGCCGTGCCGGAAGGGCTGGAAGTAGTACCCCGCGCTCCAGGTGTTATCCATGACCACCACCGCGCCACGGGCGCGGGCGGCCGCGGCGATGGCCGGAACGTCCTGGACCTCGAAGGTGATCGAACCCGGCGATTCGACGAAGACCACCTTGGTGTTGGGTCGGATCAGTTCGGCGATGCCGCCGCCGATCATGGGATCGTAGTACGTCGTTTCGACGCCCCATCCGGCCAGCAGGCCGTTGCACAGCTTGCGGGTCGGGAAATAGGCGGAATCGGTGATCAGGGCGTGATCGCCGGCCTTGAGCAGCGCCTGAAGGGTGCAGGCGATGGCCGAAAGGCCCGAGGGAACCGAAATCGCCTTGTCGCCGCCCTCCAGCGCCGCGACGGCCTCCTCGAGGGCCATGGTGGTGGGCGTGCCGTAGCGTCCGTAATGGATGCGGCCGATGGGCGAGGCCTGGGATTCCTCCATCGCCTTGACGGTGGGGAAGATGACGGTCGAGGCGTGATAGACCGGCGGGTTGACGATGCCGTGGTTGGCCTTCGGGTTTCGCCCGGCGTGGGCGAGCACGGTGTCGCGGCGTTTCGGGGTTTTGTCCTTGGCCATGCGCGGGTCCGATCAGGTTTCGACGGGGACGTCGTCGCGGCCGCCCCATTCGGTCCACGATCCGTCGTAGATCGCCGTCCGTTCGTGGCCGAGCAGGAAAAGGCCGAAGGCCAACGTGCAGGCGGTTATGCCCGAGCCGCAGGAGGCGACGATCGGCTTCTTCACCTCGACGCCGGCCGAGGCGAAGGCGGCGGCGATATCGGCGGCCGGGCGCGTCACGAAATCCCGCTGGGGGTCGAGCAGGGCGTTGAAGGGCACGTTGCGGCTGCCAGGAATATGCCCGCCGCGCAGGCCCTGACGCGGTTCGGGTTCGGTGCCCTTGAAGCGGCCGGGGCTGCGGGCATCGACCACTTGTTCGCGCGGGGCGGCGATGTTGGCGCGCACCCGATCGAGGTTGCGGACCAAGGTGTTGTCCATGCGCGCGGTGAAATGGCGCGCGCGCGGGGTTGTCTTGTCGTCGGTCAGGTGGCGGTTTTCCCGCCGCCATTTCAGGAGTCCGCCGTCGAGGACGGCGATGTCCCGATGGCCGAAAACGCGGAACATCCACCAGACACGATGCGCCGCCAGGAATCCGCCGTTGGCGTCATAGACGACAATCCGGCTGCCGTCGCCGAGGCCCAGCTTGCGCACCTTGCTCGAGAACTTTTCCGGACTCGGCAGCATGTGCGGCAGATCGGTGCCGGTATCGCTGATCTCGTCAATGTCGAAATAGACCGCGCCGGGAATATGCGCGGCCGCGTATTCCTTGCGGGCGTCGCGATTGACGCCGGGCATGAAGGTGGTGGCGTCGACGACGCGCAGATCGGGCGCGGATAGTTGGCGGGCAAGGTCCTCGGTGCTGACCAAGGCATCCGGGTTGGCGTATGTCATGGCTTCGTGTCCAGCCAATCGGGCGCCGGCAGGTTCTTGGACCGCAGGAATTCCGGATTGAACATCTTGCTTTGATAGCGGGTTCCATAGTCGCAAAGAATAGTGACGATGGTGTGGCCGGGGCCCATCTGCTTGGCCAGCCGGATCGCTCCGGCGACGTTGACGCCGCTGGAGCCGCCGATGCAAAGGCCCTCGTGTTTCAGCAAATCGAAGACGATGGGCAGCCATTCCTCGTCCGCGATCTGGAAAGGCGCGTCGATCTTGAGCCCTTCCAGGTTCCGGGTGACGCGGCCCTGGCCTATGCCCTCGGAGATCGACGAGCCTTCGGCCTTGAGCGTGCCGTGCTTGTAGTAGTGGAACAGCGCCGCGCCCATGGGATCGGCCAGCCCGATGGCGACGTCCGGCTTTTTCGCGCGCAGATGCAGGGCGACGCCGGCAAGCGTGCCGCCGGTGCCGACGGCGCAAATGAACCCGTCGATCCGGCCGCCGGTCTGATCCCAGATTTCCGGGCCGGTGGTGCGGGCGTGGCCGTCGCGGTTGGCGACGTTGTCGAACTGGTTGGCCCAGATCGCGCCGTTGGGCTCGGTGCGGGCCAGGTCCTCGGCCAGTCGCCCGGAGACATGCACGTAATTGTTCGGGTCCTTGTAGGGAACCGCCGGAACCTCGCGCACCTCG
>CAYIQU010000201.1:0-4284 GCA_964365645.1 uncultured Hyphomicrobiales bacterium
TGCCCGCGCGCAAGGGGCCCGCGAGCAAAAGCGCGCGGCCCATGCCCATCGCCCGGACGCGGGCGGAAAAGGGCGCGAAAAAGGGGCGCTTCGGCAACTGGCGGAAACGGATCGGCGTGCCCGGCTTCGCGTCCCACCAGGGGTTGTCGAAAGCGAGGCGGCGGAGAAGATCGTTACCGGAGACGGCGTCCATGTGCTTTCCCAGAAGGCGACCGATTATAAATCATTAGAGCAGGCGGCTGACAAGTTTCTGAAGTTCGGGGAGCAGTTCGTGGCGAAACCACGGACGCCGCCGTTCCCAAGCCGTCGTTCGCCAGGACGGGTGCGGCAAGGGCAGGCGGCGGGGCAGATGGTCGCGCCATGCGGCGACCGTTTCGGCGACCGTTCGCCCGGCTTCGGCGCCCAGATGAAACCGCTGCGCGTAGCCCCCGACCAGCAGCGTCAGCCGGACGTTTTCCAGCAGCGGCAGGATGCGCGGATGCCACAGCGGCGCGCATTCCGGAATCGGCGGGGCGTCGCCGCCGGCGACGTCGCGCCCGGGATAGCAGAATCCCATCGGCACGATGGCGACGCGCGCCTCGTCGTAGAACGCCCGGCGGTCGATCCCCATCCAGGCGCGCAGGCGATCCCCCGACGCATCGTTCCAGGGAATGCCGGTTTCGTGGACCCGCGTTCCCGGCGCCTGGCCGACGATCAAAATCCGGGCGGTCACCGTCGCCCGCAGGATGGGGCGGGGTCCTCGCGGCAGCCGCCCGGCGCACAGGACGCAGGCGCGGGCTTGCCCAAGCACGCGATCCAACGCGCGGGCGGTCACGGCGTTTCGCGCAGCAATTCCTCGACGAAGGCGGGCACGACGACGCTGGCCGGGCCGTACTCGCTTTCCTCGAAGAGAGTCGCGCCCTCGGAGGGCTCCAGGTTCAATTCCACCGTGCGGGCGTAGCCCCGGCCGCGCACCCGGGCGACGAAGCCGGCCGCCGGGTAAACCGCGCCCGAGGTGCCGATGGACACGAACAGGACGCAGCGGTCCAGCGCCGCCTCGATCTCCTTCAGGCAAAACGGAATCTCGCCGAACCAGACGACGTGCGGCCGCATCGCGCCGGCGCGCCCGCAGCCGGGGCAGGGGGTGGCGACGCCCAGGTCCTCGCGCCAGGCATGGACCGCGCCGCACGCCGCGCAGCGCGCCTTGAACAGTTCGCCATGCATGTGCACGACGTTGCGCGAACCGGCGCGTTCGTGCAGGTCGTCGATGTTCTGGGTGACGACCAGAACGTCGCCGGGCCATTCGGCCTCCATCCGGGCGAGCGCTTCGTGCGCGGCATTGGGCGCGATCGCGGGGGTCCGCATCGCGCGGCGGCGCAGGTTGTAGAAATCGTGGACGCGGCCGGGATCGCGGCGGAAGGCCTCGGCCGTCGCCACGTCCTCGATCCTGACCTTGGCCCAGATGCCGTCCGCGTCGCGAAACGTGGACAGGCCCGATTCCCGGGAAATCCCGGCGCCGGTCAGCACGACGATCTTGCCGTCTCGTTTCATGGGCGCTTCATGGGCGGGCGGCCTTGCTCCAACGCTCGGCCGGAATGATAATCCGCGCCGTGTCCATCCCGAACCGGAAAGTTTCATGATCCGCGTCTTGTTCGTCTGTCTCGGCAACATCTGCCGTTCGCCCACGGCCGAGGGCGTCTTCCGCGCCCTGGTCGCCCGGGAAGGCCTGGCCCACGCCGTCGCCACCGATTCGGCCGGCACCGCCGACTACCACATCGGCGAGCCGCCCGATCCCCGTTCGCGCGCGACGGCGCTGGCGCGCGGCGTCGATATTTCGGATTTGCGCGGACGCCAGGTGACGCCGGACGATTTCATCCGGTTCCATTACGTGCTGGCCATGGACCGGTCCAATTACAACAGTCTCGCCCGGGTTTGCCCCAAGGATGCCCGGGACCGGCTGCGCCTGTTTTTGGACTTCGCGCCCGCGCTGGAACTGAACGAGGTTCCCGATCCCTATTACGGCGGCGAGGCGGGGTTCGAACACGTGCTCGACTTGGCCGAAGCCGCTTCCGCCGGCCTGCTTGCCCACATCCGCGCCACCCACCTCAACGGCGACCATGGCCGCCCTTGAGACCCGGATCGCGGGCGCGCTCGGCGCCGGCGTCGTTCGTCTTGTTCCCCTTTCCGGCGGCTGCGTCGGCGACGTGTTCCGCGCGGATTTGAGCGACGGCCGCCGCGTCGTCGTCAAGGCGGGCGATGCGGGCGGCCGCCTCGACCTCGAAGGCTGGATGCTGCGTACGCTGGCCGACAATCAGCTTCCCGTGCCCGGGGTGATTCACGCCGTCGACGATTTGCTGGCGATGGACTACATCGAGACTTTGGGAAGCCTGGACGAGTCCGCCCAGGCCCACGCCGCCGAACTGCTCGCCGCGTTGCACGCCCGCACGGCGCCCGCGTTCGGGCTGGAGCGGGATACCTTGATCGGCGGGCTGCATCAGCCGAACGCGCCCGACAAAAACTGGCTCGCGTTCTTCCGCGACCGGCGGCTGTTGCACATGGCGGGCGAGGCGCACCGGGCGGGCCGGCTGCCGGCGCGCACGGTCGCGCGGATCGAAAAACTCTGCGCGCGCCTCACCGACTGGATTCCCGCCGATGCGAGGCCGTCGCTGATCCACGGCGACGCCTGGGGCGGCAACGTGCTGTGCCGCGCCGGCCGCGTCGCCGCCTTCATCGATCCCGCCATCTACTACGCCGATGCCGAGATCGAACTCGCCTTCGGCACGCTGTTCGGCACTTTCGGCCGCGCGTTCTTCCGCCGCTACGGCGAGCTGCGGCCGATCCGCGCCGGGTTCTTCGAGGAACGGCGCGATCTCTACAATCTCTATCCCTTGTTGGTGCACGCGCGGCTGTTCGGCGGCGGCTACGTCAACGACGTCGAAAATACCCTTGGCCGTTTCGGGGCTTGAGGGCTGGACAAGGCCCGGGCATCGTTCCAGAATGTTTCAAACGCGGATCGGGCAATGGGCGAGACGAGGCCATGAACGATTCCTTTCCGGCGGCGAATTCCAAAAGCATCTTCGGCGCGCGCGCGGCGCTTCTCGGCGCGGTTTTTCTTTCGGTCCTGATGGCAATGGGACTTGCCGCCCCCTTGGGCGGCGGCGCGTTCGGCGTTGCGGCCGCGGCGGCGGCCGACCAGGTGCCGGGCGGGGTGCTCGGGGCCGATAGCGACGCGGACCGCTGGCGGCGCGTGCGCGGCGGCGAGCCTTTCACTCTCAGCGGTCCCGGCGCGGGAACGTTCGTCCTGGTCCAGTCCGAGGGCGCGCGGTGGCGCGCGCTCCGCAACGGGCCGGTGTCGGTCTACGGCGGCTGGCTGCTGGCGCTGGCGGGCGCGGGCGTGATCGGCTTTTTCCTGCTGCGCGGGCGCGTCCGGCTGTCGCACCGCAGCGGGCGCACGATTGCGCGTTTCACCCACGCCGAGCGGGCGGCGCATTGGTTCGTCGCCGCGACGTTCATCCTGCTGGCCGTCAGCGGCCTGATCTTGCTGTACGGCCGCTACGTCCTGCAGCCGTTGATCGGGCTCGGCCCCTTCGCCGTCGTCGCCAGCGCGGCGTTGCAGGGGCACAACCTGTTCGGGCCGCTGTTCGCCGTCGGCGTCGTCGCCATGGTTCTTCTTTATCTCAAGGATAATGTGCCGCGTGCCGCCGATATCCAGTGGCTGCTGCGCGGGGGGATGTTTTTTCGCGGCCACGTCAGTTGCGGGAAGTTCAATCTCGGCGAAAAGGCCTGGTTCTGGATTTTCGCGCTCGGCGGAATCGTCATCGCCGCGAGCGGGCTGTTGATGGACTTCCCCGGACTGGCGCAATCGGTGCAACAGTTGCAAATCGCCAATATCCTGCACGCCGTCGCGGCGCTCGGCGTGATCGCGGCGTCGCTGGGGCATATGTATTTGGGCACCGTCGGGGTCGAGGGCGCGCTGGAAGGCATGACCACCGGCCGGGTGGACGAAGCCTGGGGCCTTGAGCATCACGACCTTTGGGCCAAGGACGTCGTGGCGGCGGAACGGGAAAAATCCGCCGGCGCGGCGGGCGCGGGGGAACGGCCATGACGTTCGTCGCAATCGTCGAGGGGCCGCTGTGGTATCTGGCGGCGGCGATATTCGCCGTCGGCGCCCTGGCACGCGTCGCCGGCATCGTCCGCTTCGGCCGCAAGACCGCCTTGAGCGTGCCGCGCGGTTCGGCCGCCGCCGGCGCGGTCCGCGCCTTCGTTCTTCACTTCGTCCCGCACGGCGGGTTCGGCCGGCGGGCG
>CAYIQU010000202.1:0-4268 GCA_964365645.1 uncultured Hyphomicrobiales bacterium
TCTTCCCCGGTCAGCGAGGGCCACAAGGCCTCTTCCGTGAACCCGCACGCCGACAAAAGCAGCGTCGAGCCGAGCAGCACGTTGCGAAAGCTTGATTTTCCCATAGGACGTGTTTTCCCTTGGCCCCAGCCGAGAACGTCCACTTTCATGGCGGACCCCCCCTGCCGGAAGGGGAAAACAGGCATCCCCTCTCGAAGGCGGGGACGATATTACTCAATGCCCTATGGGGGCACAAGTTCCTATTCTCTAAGGACTCTTCGGCTCAACGGCCCTTCCGCCCGGTGTCGTTTGCGACCCTTGCGCGCCCCACCCCCTTGGGCTAGTTTCCGGTCCCTTCCCGCCGGGCCGGAGCGGAGAAAATCCCGCCCCGGCCCGGCGTGAGCGCCCGTAGCTCAATTGGATAGAGCATCAGACTACGGATCTGGAGGTTGGAGGTTCGAGTCCTTCCGGGCGCGCCACTTTTTTCGGGGGCCATGGCCCCCCAGAAAACGGGCGGGGCTCCGTCCGCGCGACCGTCCGGGGGGTCGCCGCTCATGCGCCAGGGTCTTCTCGACATTCTGATCTGTCCGGCGTGCGGCGACGGCGTCGCCGCGCTCGCGCTCGCGGTCGAGGAGCAAGACGGCCCGGACATCCGCGCCGGGCGATTGACGTGCCCCGCGTGCGGGCGCGCCTACCCCATCGTTCGGGGCATTCCCCGCTTCGTCGCCGACGCCGAGAACTACAGCGAGAACTTCGCCTACGAATGGAACCGCTGGGGCCGGGTCCAGATCGACCGCTTCGCCGGACACACCTTGTCGCGCCGGCGCTTTCTCGCGGACTCGCGCTGGCCCGAATCGTGGCTCAAGGACAAGCGCGTTCTCGACGCCGGCTGCGGCGCCGGGCGCTTCGCCGACGTCGCCGCCGAGATGGGCGCCCGGGTGGTGGCGGTCGATCTCAGCGGCGCGGTCGACGCGGCCCGCGCCAACACCGCCGATCGCGACGGCCGCGTCGAGGTCGTGCAGGCGTCCCTGTTTCGCCTGCCGTTCCGCAAGGGCGCCTTCGACGGCGTCTACTGCATGGGCGTGATCCAGCACACCCCCGACCCCGAGGCGGTCATGACCGGCCTACCTGCTTATCTGAAGCCGGGCGGGCGGCTGGCCTATAATTTCTACGAAATCGATTGGCGCACGCGCCTGCAACCGATCAAGTACGCGCTGCGCGCCGTCACGCCGGGCCTGGGCGCCGCCGCCAACCACTACCTCGCGCTGGCGCTGACGATCCTGTTTTTTCCGCTCGGTTGGCTGTTGAGCCGTATCCGCTTCGTCCGTATCCTCAACGTCATGCTGCCCATTTGCGCGTCCCACGAGCGGGAACTGACGTTCCGCCAGCAATTCGTCTGGACCCTGCTCGACACGTTCGACTGGTACAGCCCGCGCTATGAATTCCGCCAATCGCACGTCAAGGCGGCGGCCCTTCTGCGCCGCGCGGGGCTCGAAGCGGTGGACAGCGCGCCCGGGTTGGCCTGGGGCCGCGCGGCGGCCGGCTCCGGACCCGGATCCTGAACGAGATCGAACGAAAGGACTTTCGCCATGCCGTTTATCGACCGCCCTTCCTTCATCGCCTTGCTTAAGCGTTTGGACGGCGCCGACGACGCCGACGTCGTGGCGGCGGCCCGCGACGTCGCGCGGCGCATGAAGGAAGGCGACGTCGCCTGGGACGATCTTCTCGTCCGCGCGGCGCCCGGCTCGGATGGCGACGACGCGCCCAACGAGGGGGGCGACGAAACAAACGCCGCACCGGCCCCGCTGTCGGAGGCCGACCGCGCCGCCGCGCGGGCCGCGATCCAGGCGATCCTCGCCCAGGACGGCGTCGGCGAACAGGCCCAGGCCGAGCTGCGCGATCTTCAGGGCGATCTCGACGCCGGCCGCTTCGGCGCGGGGGATTTGCGCTACGTCCGCGCGCTCGGCGCCCGGCTGGGGATTAAACTCTAACCCGGCTTTTCCTTGTCGCCGTCGCCCTTCATCCGCTTCCATTCCTCTTCGTCCTCGATTTCGTACCAGCTCTTGGGCGCGTTGGGGTTCTTGGCGTGGGACGCGGGCATGAGCTGGCGGACGCGGGTCAGGTTTCTCTCGGCGACCAGGGCCGGCTTGTCCATGCCGCGCTCGAGATAGGCCTGGCGCGCGCCGTCGAAGGCTTCCTCGGCCTCGGCCAGGGCGACGATGGAGCCGGTCATCCGGCCGAGCGCGAACAGCGCCGAGCCGAGCGTGTTCTGCGTCGTCGCCCAGAACAGGGGATAGGTATCGCGCCGGCGGATTTCGAGGGCCTGGCGGCAGGCGCCGATGGCGCGCTCGATGATGTCGGCGTTGGGCAGGATCTGGCCGAGCAACTGTCCCGCCTGGCCGATGCTGTTCATGATGTCGGCCCAGCGTTGCGGATGCTCGGCGCGGGTGTAGACGTGCATCGCCGCCTGGAAGAAGGTCAGCGACTGCTTCAACGGTTCGACCTCCGAGGTCTCGCCGTGCCGGCGCAGGAACGCCAATCCCAACCGGTGTTGCGTCGCGCCCCAGTCGCGCGGCGCGGTATCCTTGGATAGGGCGGTCGTGGCGGCTTGCAGGGCGGCGGTGGCGGCGTCCAGCGCCGCCCGGTCGCCGGCGCGCTCGGCCAGCGCCAGCAGTTCCGATCCCAGCAAGCGCTGGGCGGTGGCCCATTCGTAGGACCCCTTTTCGCGCGCCAGCGCCTCGGCGGCCGCCCGATAGGCGTCGATGGCTTGCTGCAGCATCGGGCCCGAGCCGTGGGCGTAGCCCGCGCGCGCGGCCGCCGACGCGAAGTTGAGCAGCGTCAATCCCCGGTCCTTGCCTTTCAGGGAATGGCGCAGGGTTTCCATCCCGGCGATGGCGCTTTCGACGGCGCCGGGCAGGGCGTCGCGGGTCATGGCCGCCTTCGACGGGATCGCCGGCGCGGCGACGGCCAGCGCCATGAGGCGAATCAAGCGGGCCGCGTCGTCGTCGATTTCGGCGGGAACCGCCAACGGGAATCCGCCGCTCAACGCGTCGGGGGCGTCTTCCTCGACCGACAGCAGCGAGACGAAACGCACGTACAGCCGGTCGCCGATCCGTTCGCCGAAGACGAGCACGTCGCCCTTCTCGGCGGCCAGCGCCTGGCGCGCGAGTGGCGCCATCAGGCTGAACTGCAAGGGGGTCGGCGGCGCGCCCTCGGCGGGGAAGGGGCGCTTGAGAACGCGCGCGGGCAGGTATTTGACGCCCGCGAACGCCGCCGCGACGACCTTGGTCGCGGTCTTGTCGTCGTCATCGCCGACGAGCGGCGCGATCTTGATTTCAAGCCGCTGGTTGGGCGAGGGAATGCCGAGCAGGAAGCGGACGAAATCGGCGAGCGTTACCTTCGGCCGCCCCGCGGCGGCGCGCGCGCGCGCGGCGGGGGTTCCGCCGGACGGCGATGCCTTGGTCTCGGTGGCGGCGGCCATGGCGACGTTTCCTAGGTTCGGCGCGCGCGGCCGAGACCGCCCTCGCGCACGGCCCGCGCCAAGGCGTCGCGCGCGGCGGCGAGCAAGCCGGCCCAATCGCCGCGCGTTTTTTGGCGCAGCAGGCGCATGGTCGGATACCAGGGCGTGGTTTCGCCCGCCGCGCCCCAGCGCCAATCGCCGATGCCCGACAGCAGCGTCCAGGTCGGAACGCCCAGCGCGCCGGCGAGATGAATCATCGGCACGTCGACGCCGACGACCAGATCGAGCCGGGCGACGGCGGCGGCCGCGTCGGCGTAGTCGGCCATGAGGCCGCCCACGTCAAGCATCAGGGCCTCGGCGGCGTGCCGGCCGAGATCGCCCGCCGCCTCGCCGCGTTGCAGGCTGTACAGCGTGACGCCGGGAATGCCGGCGAGCTCCAGAACGTGCGGGAAGGGACAAGTCCGATGGCGGTCCTCGCCCGGTCGATTGTCGCCCGCGTGGGCTTCGCTCGACCAGACGACGCCGACCCGGATCGCCTTGGAGTCCGCCGCCGGCAGGCCGAGGGGGTTGAGCGACGGCGGGCGACCCAAGTTGATGCAGGGTGATGCCGAGTGCGCAATTCCTCACACTCAACGCGACCGGAGAGCACGCGGCGATCACGCAAGTCGTGACCGGGTGCAAGTTAAGCGCATGTTTGCTCATCCTCAGGTGACCTACAGGTAGACGCGCCAGTCGTGTTTGCGGAGGCTTTGCACAATCTCGGAGGCCAGATTGACCGCGGCCACGCCTTCCTCGCCGGAGACTTCCGGCGGCGAGCCCGTACGCAACG
>CAYIQU010000203.1:0-4263 GCA_964365645.1 uncultured Hyphomicrobiales bacterium
CGGCCGTGGCCGCCTCGGCGGCGGCCTTCATCATCGCAGCACCCCCCGAGGCGTGGACGTTGAGAATGAAAGGCTTGAGCGGCAGCGCCGCCTTCACCGCGCCCGCGACGGTATTGGGAATATCGTGGAACTTGAGATCGAGGAACAGCGGCAAGCCGCACGCCGCGACGCGGGCGACGCCGGCCGGGCCGTTGGCGGTGAAGAATTCCTTGCCCAGTTTTATGCCACCCGCGACGCCTTTCAGGCGCTGGGCCAGCCCGGCCGCGTCGGCCGCGTCGGTGGTATCGAGCGCGACGAACAGGCGGTTGGCGGGGGCGGCGATGGTGCTCATGAATGGGGTTATACCCTCACCCGTTCTCGAAGGCCAGAATAGCGGCGGCAAGGTCCTCCAGGGCGTGACCGACCGATTTGAAAAGAGTGATCTCGTCGGTACTGTGCCGGACCCACGCGCCGGGACGGTGAAGGTCGAACAGGTCCGCGCGAATGTCCTCGGGGCTGATGACCCCGCGCGCCAGGGGATCGGCGAGATCGCCCGATTCCCGCGTCGCGCCCGCGCGCGTGTCGCAATAAAGGCTGGCGCGGCGAAGCACGTCGTCGTCGGCCTCGCGCATGTGCGGACGAAAACCGCCGACCAAGTCGAGATGCTGGCCGGGCTTGAGCCAGGCGCCCCGGATCAGGGGTTCGGTCGCCAGCGTCGCGGTCGAGACGATATCGGCCCGGGTGACGGCGGCGGCGAGATCGGACGCGGCGGCGACGGCGATGCCCCTTAACATCGGATCGGCGGCGAGTTTCGCGACGGCGGCCTCGGCCCGGGCGGGCGCGCGGTTCCACACCGCGATGTCGCGGATCGGCCGGACCAAGGCGTGGGCGCGGGCGAGATGGGGCGCCAGCGCGCCCGCGCCGACCAGCAAAAGCCGCGCGCTGTCGGGCCGGGACAGGGCGCGGGATGCAAGGGCCGACGCGGCGGCGGTGCGCCGGAGCGTCATCTCGCGGCCCTCGAAGACCGCCAGCGGCGCGCCGGTTTCGGCGTCGAGCAGCAGGTACGTCGCCTGCACGCTGGCCAGCCCGCGCGCGGCGTTGCCGGGAACCACGCTCGCGATCTTCACGCCGACGTGGCGGTCGCTCCAGGCCGGCATCAGCAGCAGGGTGCTTTCGCCCGCCGCGTTTTTGGCGAAAGCGTGGTGATGACGCAGGGGCGCGGTCGCGCCCGAACGGAAGGCGGCCGCGATCCTCTCCATCAAGAGAGTCGGTTCGAGGGCTTTTTCGAGATCGCCGTCGCCGAATAAGCGCATCGGGGGATCAGGCCAGCGGCGGCGGCAGGGCGACGTGCGCCGGCGCCGGGTCGGCGGCGCGCGTCCGCAGGGCTTCGGCCTCGCGTTGGACGGTTTTAACTTCGGCGCGGGTCTCGGCCCGGACGCGCCGCCGGGCGGCAAGGGAACCGGCCCAGGCGACCGCGCCGCCGATCAGGAAGCCGATGGCCAGCGCGACCAGCACGAACAGATAAAGCGGCGCCTCGATCGCCCACGGCAGCGGCCACAGGTCGGCGACGACCGGGGCGCGGTTGGAAATCGCGAAAACGACCGCGATCGCGGCGAGAGGGAAGCCCAAGAGCCAGCTGAACAGCCTGCCCATTCAGGACCTCCGTGGTTGGCCGCGGGAAGCCCTTGCGGGCAGGGAAACGCTCAGCCCCGGCCGTTCAGCTTGTCGCGAAGCTCTTTGCCGGTTTTGAAGTAGGGAATGAATTTCTCGGCGACCTTGACCGAGGTGCCGGTGCGGGGATTGCGCCCGGTGCGGGCGCCGCGTTGCTTGACCGAAAAGGCGCCGAACCCGCGCAACTCGACCCGATCGCCGCGGGAGAGCGCGTTGGTGATTTCCTCGAAGATGGTGGAAACGATCCGCTCCACGTCCCGCTGGTACAGATGCGGGTGGGCTTGGGCGAGATGGGCAATTAGTTCGGACTTGGTCATCCCGTATCTTCCCCCGAACCACGGCTTAGCCGGGCAATTCGGTCCTGGGCGGCCCGCCCCGGTTGCCATCATCCGATGGTCCAGGGTTTCCGCCCGATTCCAGCGTTTTCGCCCGATTGTTTTTCCCGACCCCTTTTTCAGGGGTTGAGGCGAGCGGCTACTACCAAAGGGAAGGGTGCCAAACGGCAATCGCCCCGTCAAGCCTAAGTCTTTCAGAAAACAACGCTTTTCCGAGCGTGTCGCCGAGCAGGTCCTGGACCAGTTGGCGTTCGCGCTTGGGCGCGACCTTGCGCGCGGGCAGGCTTTTCGCGACCCCGCGTTGGTCGGCCAACCACTCGCGGGCTTCGATCTCGCCGCCGATGGCGTCCACCAGGCCCAGGGTCTGGGCGGTGCGTCCCGAAACGACCCGGCCGTCGGCGACCTCCAGGACTTTGTCGCGGGCAAGCCCGCGCCGTTCCGCCACCATGGTGACGAATTCGCCGAACAGTTCGAGCACCACGGCCTGGGTCGCTTCGCGGGCCGCCGGCGAGATTTTCTCAAGGGGGTTCGGCTGGGCCTTCAGGGGGCCGCTTTTGAAGGTTTCCGGCTTGACCCCGATCTTGTCCAGAAGGCCGGTAATGTCGGCGGTTTGGAAAATGACGCCGATCGAGCCCGTCAGCGTGGCCGCGCCGGCGAAAATGCGGTCGGCGCCGATGGCGGCCATGTACCCGCCCGAGGTGGCGAGGCCGTCCATCACCGCGACCACCGGTTTCTTCTCGGCGACGCGCCGCAGATTCTGATACAGGGCTTCGCCGCCGGTGAAGGTGCCGCCGGGGCTGTCGATGCGCACGATCAGGGCCTTGGCGTGCGGGTCGGCGGCGATGTCGGCCAGCAACTGGTCGCGCTTGGCGTCCTGAAGGATCAGGCCCTCGATTTCGATCCGTGCGACGTGATCGGCGAAGGGGCCGTCGCCGAAGCGGGCGATGCCGACGGCGACGGCGGCGACGACGGCGGCCAACGCCGCCAGCCGCCAGAACAGAAGCCCGCGCTTCAGGCGGCGACGTTCGACGAATGCGTCCGCATCAAGCGACATGGAACCTCCAGATGCCGGCAGACTCTCGGCGCGGGCCCGGCGGGGACGCGCCCCGCCGGAATCCCGTCCGAAACGGAAACGGCGCGGGCGTTATTCGTCCGCGTCGTCCTTTTTCGCCTTCTTGGCCTTCTTCGGCTTGGCGTCGTCGTCGTCCGTCTTCTTCTTGGCGGCGGCCTTGGCCTTTTTCTCCTGGAGCGCGGCGCCGAGGATATCGCCGAGCGAAGCGCCCGAATCGGACGAACCGAATTCGGCCATCGCCTTCTTTTCCTCCTCGACTTCGAGCGCCTTGATGGACAGCGTCAGGCGGCGCGTCTTGGCGTCGACCTGCGTGACCTTGGCGTCGACCTTCTCGCCCGGGGCGAAGCGGTCAGGACGCTGTTCGCTGCGATCGCGGGAGAGTTCGGCCTTGCGGATGAAGCCCGGCGCCTCGCCCATGACCAGGACTTCGACGCCGCCGTCGTTGACTCCGGTCACGGTGCAGGTCACGACCGAGCCCTTCGCGATCTTGTCGGTGACGACGGCGGCCGGCGAACGGTCGCCGTCGAGCTGCTTGATGCCGAGGCTGACGCGTTCCTTGGCGACGTCGACGTCCAGGATCTTGGCCTTGACCACCTGGCTCTTCTTGTACTCGGCGATGGCTTTGTCGCCGGGCACGGTCCATGACAGATCGCTCAGGTGGCACATGCCGTCGATGTCGCCGGACATGCCGATGAACAGGCCGAACTCGGTGATGTTCTTGATCTCGCCCTCGATGATGGTGCCGACCGGGAACTTCTCCTGGAAGGTCTCCCAGGGGTTGGACAGGCACTGCTTGAGGCCGAGGCTGATCCGGCGCTTGTCCGGGTCGACGTCCAGGACCATCACTTCCACTTCTTCGCTGGTGGCTACGATCTTGCCGGGGTGGATGTTCTTTTTGGTCCAGCTCATTTCGGAGACGTGGACCAGGCCCTCGACGCCGGGTTCGAGTTCGACGAAGGCGCCGTAGTCGGTGATGTTGGTGACGCGGCCCTTGAGCTTGACGCCCTTGGGGTACTTGAGTTGAACGCCCTGCCACGGATCGGCTTCGAGCTGCTTCATGCCGAGCGAGATGCGCTGCGTCTCGGCGTTGAAGCGGATGACCTGGACCTTCACGGTCTGGCCGACGCTCAACGCCTCGGACGGGTGATTGACGCGCCGCCAGGCGATATCGGTGACGTGGAGCAGGCCGTCGATGCCGCCCAAGTC
>CAYIQU010000204.1:0-4249 GCA_964365645.1 uncultured Hyphomicrobiales bacterium
CTGTCGAAGATATAGACCACCTCATACGGGCGGATCATGACACCTTCCTTTGGTCTGGACGCCCGGCCCCTGGTGTCGGGGACCGGGAGGTGGCTGGTGAACGACGGACAAAGCTAGCAGGGCCGGGTAGGGATTGGTAGCCTTGGGCGTGCGTCTCGAATCGATCCAAGTTGGTCAGCGGAAGACCTTGGGCGGTCCCGGCGAGGCCGCGATCCAGACCGGCATCAACCCGCCCGCCGTCCTCTTGATGGTCGGCTTGCAGGGTTCGGGCAAGACCACCACCACCGGCAAGATCGCCCTGCGCCTGGAAAAACGCGAGCGCAAGAAGGTGCTGATGGCGTCCCTCGACGTCTATCGCCCGGCGGCGCAACAGCAGCTGGCCGTGCTCGGCCAGCAGATCGGCGTGCGCACGCTGGCCCCGGTGCTGGGCGAGCGCCCCGTGGCGATTGCCAAGCGCGCGCTCGATGTCGCCCGGCGCGAGGCCATCGACGTCGTCTTGCTCGACACCGCCGGCCGCTTGGCCCTCGACGAGGAGATGATGGCCGAAGCCGCCGCCGTGCGCGACGCGACCCGGCCGATCGAGACCCTGCTGATCGCCGACGCCATGACCGGCCAGGACGCGGTCAACGTCGCGAGCACCTTCCACGAACGGATCGGCCTGACCGGCATCGTGCTGACCCGCGTCGACGGCGACGCCCGCGGCGGCGCGGCCTTGTCCATGCGTGCCGTCACCGGCTGCCCGATCAAGCTGATGGGCACGGGCGAAAAGCTGGAAGCGCTCGAACCCTTCAACGCCCAACGCATCGCCGGCTCGATCCTGGGCATGGGCGACATCGTCGGCCTGGTCGAAAAGGCCGCCGAGGTCGTCGACAAGGAAGACGCCGAGAAACTCGCCGCCAAGATGCTGAAGGGCCAGTTCTCGCTCGACGACATGGCCGACCAGTTGCGCCAGTTGCGCAAGATGGGCGACATCAAGGGCCTGCTCGGCATGTTGCCCGGCGTCGGCAAGATCAAGGACCAGCTCGCCGCCGCCAACGTCGACGACGCGATGCTGTCCCACCAGGAAGCGATCATCCGTTCGATGACCAAAGTCGAGCGGCGCAACCCGAAGGTCCTCAACGCCTCGCGGCGCAAGCGCATCGCCGCGGGCTCGGGCACCTCGGTCCAGGAGATCAACCGCCTGCTCAAGCAATTCCAGCAGGCGGCCGATTTGATGAAACACGCCGGCAAGATGGGCGGCCGCGGATTCCCGGGAATGCCCGGCGGCCGGATGCCGCCCGGCTTTCCGCCGTTCGGCCGCTGAAATTTTTTCCCCTCACCCCTAACCGACGAACCCCAACGAAAGGACCCGACCACCCATGGCACTGAAAATCCGCATGACCCGCGCCGGGGCGAAAAAGCGCCCCTTCTTCCACATCGTCGTCGCCGACTCGCGCTCCCCGCGCGACGGCCGCTTCATCGAGCGGCTCGGCACCTACAACCCGATGCTGGCCCGTGACGCCAAGGATCGCGTCGTCCTCAAGGTCGAGCGGCTCAAGCATTGGATCGGCGTCGGCGCGGTGCCGAGCGACCGCGTCGCCCGCTTCCTGCACGAGGCCGGCCTGGGCGAGAAGCCCGCGATCCACGCCCAGCCGAAGAAGAGCGCGCCCAAGGCCAAGACCGTCGAGCGCATGAAGGCCCACGCCGAAGCCGACGCGAAGGCCCAGGAAGCGCCGGCGGCCGCGGAAGCCGCCGGCGGCGAGGCGGCGGGCTGATCCCCGTCGTCCCCGGCATCCGGCCCGGCATTCCAACCCGGCATCCGCTCATGTCCGCGTCCGCGCGCATCTGCCTCGGCCACGTCAGCGGGCCTAAGGGCCTGAAGGGCGAGGTTCGCATCCACGCCTATACCGGCCGGCCCCGCGACATCGCCGCCTACGGCCCGGTCGCGGACGAAAGCGGCAACCGGTCCTTCGCCGTGACGGTGGTCGCGGAAACGGACGGCGGCGTGATCGCGAGACTCTCGGGCATCGCCGATCGCACCGCCGCCGAAAAGTTGCGCGGCGTGAAGTTGTACGTTCCCCGCGACGCCTTGCCCAAGCTTCCGGCGGGCGAGTACTACCAGAGCGATCTGGTCGGCCTGGCGGCGCAAACGGCGGACGGCGCGGCGCTGGGACGGGTTCTCGCCATCGACGACTACGGCGCGGGAGCGATTTTCGAGGTCGGCGAGAACCGCCCGACCGCCGCCCTGTGGCCCGCCCGGGCCGTCGGGACGGTGGACCTGGGCCGGGGGATCGTCGTTTTCCACCGGCAAGACGAAATCGTCGCCGACGAAAAGGCCGACCGGGACGCCAAGCCCCCGCCGGACGAAAATGGAGGAAAGACTTAAAAAGGCCCATGACCGCGCCCGCCGCCCCTTGGATCGCCAAAGTCCTGACTTTGTTCCCGGAAATGTTCCCGGGACCGCTGGGGCTGTCCCTGGTCGGCCAAGCCCTGGGCCGGGGGGATTGGCGGCTGGAAACGGTGGACATCCGGGCATTCGCGAGCGATAAACACCGCTCCGTCGACGACACCCCCTTCGGCGGCGGCCCCGGCATGGTTCTTCGCCCCGACGTGGTGGACGCGGCCATCGGGGCGACGCTGGAAGGCTTCGACGGCCCCCTGGTGTTCTTGACCCCCCGGGGTCGGCCCCTCGATCAGGCTCGCGTGCGGGCCTTGGCCGATGGTCCCGGCGTGGCGCTGCTGTGCGGACGCTACGAGGGCGTGGACGAACGGGTGATCGAGGCGCGAATCCCTGAGGAAATCAGCCTCGGCGATTTCGTGCTCTCGGGCGGCGAGATGGCGGCGATGGCGCTGCTGGACGCCTGCGTGCGGCTTCTGCCCGGCGTCGTCGGCTCGGGCGCGTCGTTGGAGGAGGAGAGTTTCGAGCGGGGATTGCTGGAGTATCCCCACTACACGCGCCCGCAAACGTGGCAAGGGCGCACGGTGCCGGACGTTTTGCTGTCCGGCCATCACGAAAAGGTCCGCCTCTGGCGGAGAGCCGAGGCCGAGAGAATCACCCGCGAACGCCGCCCCGATTTGTGGCGGCGGCGAACGCAAGACGAGAAATGAACGAACTTCGTTAGAGAGAGAAGGAACGACGTCATGAACCTGCTGCAACAAATCGAACACGAACAATTGGCGAAGCTCACCGCGACGCGCGAAACCCCCGACTTCCGGGCGGGCGACACGCTGAAGGTCAGCGTCAAGGTGGTCGAGGGCGAGCGCTCCCGCCTGCAATCGTTCGAGGGCGTGTGCATCGCCCGCAAGAACGCCGGGATCAATTCCGCCTTCACCGTGCGCAAGATTTCCTACGGCGAGGGCGTCGAGCGCGTGTTCCCGCTCTATTCACCGAACGTCGCGGCCATCGAAGTGCTGCGCCGCGGCGACGTGCGCCGGGGCAAGCTCTATTACCTGCGCGGCCGCACCGGCAAGAAGGCGCGCATCACCGAGCTGGAAACCTGGGCCACCGAGCGCGAAGCCGCGCTGGCCGAGGTCGCCGCCCAGCCCGCGGGCGCGACCGACCAGCCCAAGAAGGAAAAGAAAGAAAAGAAGGCAAAGCCGTCGGCCAAGGCGAAAAAATAGGCCGCCGCGACCGCCATTGAGGGAATACGGACGATGGCCAAGCCGCGCACGTTGTTCGACAAGATTTGGGATAGCCACCTGGTCGAGACCCAAGAGGACGGCACCTGCCTCCTCTACATCGACCGCCACCTGGTCCACGAAGTCACCAGCCCGCAGGCCTTCGAAGGCTTGCGCGCCGGCGGCCGTCGTCTTCGCCGTCCCGCCGCCACGCTCGCCGTCGCCGATCACAACGTCCCGACCAAGGACCGCGAGGGCGGCATCCGGGACGAGGAATCCCGCATCCAGGTCGAGACGCTGGAAAAGAACTGCGCCGATTTCGAGGTTCCCTACTTTCCGATGGACGATATCCGCCAGGGCATCGTCCACATCGTCGGCCCCGAGCAGGGCTTCACCCTGCCCGGCGCCACCATCGTCTGCGGCGATTCGCACACCGCCACCCACGGCGCCTTCGGCGCGCTCGCCTTCGGCATCGGCACCTCCGAGGTCGAACACGTTTTGGCGACGCAGACCCTGCTGCAACGCCCGGCCAAGAACATGCGCATCACCGTCACCGGCGCGACCGGGCCCGGCGTCACGGCCAAGGACATCGTGCTGGCGATCATCGGCAAGATCGGCACCGCCGGCGGCACCGGTTACGCGCTCGAGTTTG
>CAYIQU010000205.1:0-4245 GCA_964365645.1 uncultured Hyphomicrobiales bacterium
CTGCCCGGTGGACTGGATCGAGGGTAAAATGAAGCCGCGGACGGGCGAGGAATTCGAGATCGAATGCGCGCTGGTCGTCGGCGCCACCGGCCAGGCCGCCGATTTCACCGGCTTCGAGGACCTCGACAACGGCCGCGGCCTGATGAACGCGGACCGGAACTACTGCCTGACCGGACGGAAGGGCCATTTCGTCGGCGGCGACGTCATCAAGCCGCATCTTCTGACCACGGCGATCGGCCATGCGCGCATCGCCGCCGAGGGCATCGACCGCTATCTGGCCGGGGACGAGTTGCCGAAGCGGCCGAAAGTGGACGTTCATCACTTCAGTTTGCTCGAGGAGCTTCGCGCGCATCATCAGGAGCCGGTCGAGTACGATCATCGGGAAACGTGGGGCACCGACGATGCCGGCTTCGCGGTCCACAACTACGAGGACCGCTCGTTCGCCGAAATCATCCAGCATGACAAGCTTTTCCTGGGCCATTTCGGCTACGTCCCGCGTCACACCCGTGCCGAAGCCGCGATCGACGCCGGCAACGTTCTGGGCAACTTCCGGGAACGATTCGCCGCGCTGTCCGAAACGGACGCCGTCGCCGAGGCCGAACGTTGCATGAGTTGCGGCATGTGTTTCGAATGCGACAATTGCGTCATCTATTGCCCGCAAGGCGCGGTCTCCAGCGTGCGGAAGGCCGAACACGCGGTCGGGCGCTACGTGACCACCGACTACAAGAAATGCATCGGTTGCCACATCTGCCGCGATGTGTGCCCGACCGGATACATTCAAATGGGACTCGGGGAATAACTCTGGGCGAATAACGGAAAATCAAGGAATGGCACGTCGAACGCACATGCTTATTGCCGCCAGCGCGGCGGTTCTCGCCGCGCTTCTGGTCGCGGCGACCGTGGCCGTCGCCGCGGATGCCGCAGGCTCGGCCGGACGCACGCCCTTGCCGGCGCCGGTCCGTGCGGCCAAGGGCGCCCAGTGCGTCGAGCCGGTCGAGGACATGCGCCGCAACCACATGAATTATCTGACGCACGAGCGCGACGAGACCGTGCACAAGGGCATTCGCGGCCGCAAACACAGCCTGAAGGCGTGCGTCGAGTGTCATGCGGTTCCGGACAAGGCCGCCGCCGGCGCGCGGACCATCGAGCCGTTTTGTTCCGAATGCCACCGCTACGCCGCCGTTCGCATGGATTGTTTCCAGTGCCACACCGGCTCGCCCGGCGATAGCGCGGCCGTGCCGGCCCAGAAAAAACCATGAGCGCGGAAGCCATGAGCGACACAGAAACCCTGGAGATGACCCGCCGCCGCCTGCTGCAAGGCGTGGCGGCGGTCGTCTTGACGCTGGCGCCCGGCGTGACGCTGTTGATCGGGCCCGAGCCGGCTGCGGCGCGTCCCGCCGGGACCGCCGTCACCGCCAAGACCCGCTGGGGCATGTTGATTGACCTCTCTAAGTCGGCCGACGTCGGCGACGCGGTGGTTGCCGCCTGCCGCACGGAGAACGGCTGGACCGGCCATGATCGCCCGGCCACCGATCCCCAGTGGATTCGGAACGTCACGCTGCGCGATCCCAAGACCGGCGGGACCAAGTCCGTGCCGGTGATGTGCCAGCATTGCGCGCACCCGCCCTGCGTCGACGTCTGCCCGACCGGGGCGTCGTTCCGCCGCGCCGACGGCATCGTTCTGGTGGACAAGCACATCTGCATCGGCTGCCGCTATTGCATCATGGCCTGCCCGTTCGGCGTGCGCTTCTTCGTGCACGAGGAAGTCACCGGCCAGAAGCCCCACGCCCCGCGCGGGAAGGGCACCGTCGAATCGTGCACGTTCTGCGTTCATCGCGTCGATGCGGGCAAGAGTCCGGCCTGCGTCGAAGCCGGGAACCGCGTAAGCCCGGGCGCCATGATCTTCGGCGACCTCAACGACCCCAACAGCGAGATCGCCCGCGCCGTCGGCCGCCAGGTCGTGATGAGGCTCCGGGGCGAACTCGGCCTCGATCAGGGTATTCTCTTCAAAGGTTTCGCGTAAGGTGATCCATGGCTGAACGCATGATCTACACCGAGGTAAAAGGCTGGGGCGCGGGCACGTTGGCGTTGCTCGGCGTCCTGGGCGCGCTGGCGCTGATCGGGGCCGGCGGCGCGCTGGTGATGGAAACCCAGGGCCACTGGATCACCGGCATGACCAACCAGATCGTGTGGGGCATGCCGCACGTTTTCGCCGTGTTCTTGATCGTCGCGGCCTCGGGCGCGCTCAATGTCGCCTCGGTGTCCTCGGTGTTCGGGCGCACGACGTACAAGCCGCTGGCCCGGCTCTCGGGCGTGCTGGCGTTGTCCTTGCTGGCGGGCGGGCTGGCGGTGCTGGTGCTCGATCTCGGCCGGCCGGATCGGCTGATCGTCGCCATGACCTCCTACAACTTCAAATCCATTTTTGCCTGGAACATCTTCCTCTACACCGGCTTCTTCGCCGTGGTGATCGTCTATCTGTGGATGATGATGGAACGGCGCATGAACCGCTTCACCAAGCCGGCGGGCACGTTCGCCTTCCTCTGGCGGCTGATTCTCACCACCGGCACCGGCTCCATCTTCGGCTTTTTGGTTTCGCGCCAGGCTTACGACGCGGCGATCATGGCGCCCCTGTTCATCGCCATGTCGCTGGCCTTCGGCCAGGCGATCTTCCTGTTGGTGCTGATGGTCGCGGATCGCGGCGCCGGGCTTTCCTTGGGCGACGGGGTGATACGGCGGCTCAAGAACCTGCTCGGCATCTTCCTGGCCGCGACCCTTTATTTCGTCGCGGTCCAGCACCTGACCAACCTCTACATCGCCGAACGCCAAGGCGTGGAGCGCTTCCTGCTGCTGGACGGCGGGGTTTACACGACCCTGTTCTGGGCCGGGCACGTGGTTTTGGGCTGTCTGGTGCCGATGGCGCTGGTTTTCCATCCCGCGACGGGCGCCAGCCGGGGGGGCGTGGCGCTTGCTTCGGCCCTTGCCGTTCTGGGCGGTCTCGCCCAAATTTACGTCATCATCATCGGCGGCCAGGCCTACCCCTTGGTTCTGGTGCCGGGGATGGAGGTCTCAGGCTCGGTTCTCGACGGCCGGGTCGCCGCCTATGCTCCCAGCGCCTATGAAATCGCGCTTGGAATCGGCGGGGTCGGTATGGCGTTGCTGATGGTGGCGCTGGCGGTCAAGGTGCTGCCCGTCCTGCCGACGACGTTGGCGGATGCCGCCGTCGATCCGCACTGCAAGGCCAAAGCCGCCGCCCCGGCGACGACGAGGGCGGCGGCCTGAAAGTGAAAGGTCGCCCCCGTGGCTAGCGCGCCTATCCAGGAACACCCCTTTGCCCAATACGTGCGCACCATCGCGCGCGGACCCAATCTGTCGCGGCCGTTGACGGAACAAGAAGCGCTTGTCGCCACCCGCATGATCCTCAGGGGCGAAGTCGAGCCGTTGCAACTGGGCGCGTTCCTGTGCGTGCTGCGGGTGCGGACCGAGGACCCGGGCGAGGGCGCGGGCTTCGTCCGGGCGGTCAAGGAAACGATCAAGATTCCGGCCGGCGCCAAGCCCGACCTCGACTGGTCGGCCTATGCGGGCAAGAAGCGCCAATTGCCGTGGTTCATGCTCTCGGCGCTGCTGCTGGCGGCCAACGGCGTGCGGGTCCTGATGCACGGCACCGAGGGACATACGGCGGGCCGCATTTACGCCCGCGAAGCCCTGGCCGCGCTCGGCGTGTCGACGGCGGACTCGCTCGAAGACGCCGCCCGCCGGATCGCCGCGTGCAACTTCGCCTATCTGCCGCTCGCGGCGTTCGCGCCGCGCTTGCAGGAAATCCTGGAACTGAAATCGATCCTGGGCGTGCGCTCGCCGGTCAACACCTTCGCGCGCATGATCAATCCGTTCGACGCTCCGTATTCGATCCAGTCCATCTTTCACCCCAACTATCGCGAAATCCATCGCGAGGTCAGTCGGCTGCTCGGCCAGCCGCACATGGCCGTCTTCAAGGGCGAGGGCGGCGAAATCGAGCGTCGTCCGGAAAAACCGGTGACGGTCGAGAATCTGCGCGACGGCGAAAATATCGACGAGGACTGGCCGGCGCTGATCGACGCGCCGCGCGCGACCGACGAGACCATGGACTTGGCCCGCCTCAAGGCGCTGTGGTGGGGCGAGGACAAGGACGCTTACGCCGAGGCGATCGTGACCGGCACGGCGGCGATCGCGCTTCGCCTGATGGGCCGCGCCAAGACCCCGGCCGAGGCG
>CAYIQU010000206.1:0-4236 GCA_964365645.1 uncultured Hyphomicrobiales bacterium
AGCCGTCGTTGGGCCGCAAGGCGACGGCACGGCGGATCATGGCGGTGGCGCGTTCCAGGTGCTGGCGCTTCTCGATCCACGAATAGCCGAGATAGTTGAGGACGTAAGGCTGCTCGGGCTCGAATTCGAGGGCTTTCAGGAAATCGGCCTCGGCGCGGGGCCACTGGTCGGAACGCTCCAGCGCGATGCCGCGCGAATAAAGCAACGACCAATGCCGCCGCTCCAGCGCCGGCAGCCGTTGGAAGACGCGGTCATAGGCCTCGACCGATTCCTTGAAGCGCTTGCGCCCGCGCAGGATGTCGCCCAGTTGGATCAGCGGCTCGACGTCCTTGGCGTTTTCGGCGGCGAGCGCGTTCAAAAGCCGGACCGCCTCGTCGGTGCGGTCCATGCGGTCGAGGTTGAGGGCGGTGCGCGTCCGGGTCGAGCGCTTGAACGGCGCGTCCTTGCGGATGCCGTCGTAGGCGGCGTTGGCGGCGGCGAAACGCCGGTCGCTTTCCAAGATGTCGGCGACCAGCACCTGCGCCGGCGGGAAATCGGGGCGCAGGTACAAGGCCAGGCGCGCGAACAAGAGCGCGCTCTCGCGGGCGTTCTGCTGGCGGAAGCTGCCGGCGATTCCGAACAGGGCCTCGGCCGCGCCCTGGGCGGCGTCGGCGACTTCCGGCTTGGGCGGCTTGCCGGTGCGCCCCAGGCGGCCGTTGGCGGTATCGAGCAGGCGGCTGTCGGGATTGCGCGCGAGGAAGCCGTCGTAAAGGGCCTTGGCCTGGTCGCCGCGACCCGTGCGTTCGTAGAGATTGCCGAGCAGCACCGTCAGGCGCAGCGAGGCGCTGCCGTCGTCGTTCAGGATCTTGCGGTAGTTGATCTCGGCCGCCGCCCAGTCGCCGGCGACGTCGGCGGTCAAGGCGGCGTGCAGGTCGAGGAATCCCTGCATCCCTTCCTTGTCGGCCAGCGCGCCCAGCGCCTTGGCCGTCGCGGCCGGATCGCGGCGGCCGGTTTCGGCCCAGCCTTTCAGCAGCGGCACGACGAAGGCGGCGAGCCCGTCGTTCTCCAGCGCGTCGAGGCGCGAGACGGCGTCGGCGTGATGGCCGGCCTTGATCGCCTCGGCGGCGCGCAGGAATTCGGGGAAGCCGAGGCGGGCGGCGTCCGGGGCCTTCAGGCGCCGGGCCATGGCCAGCGCGTCGTTGACGCGGCCTTCGGCCAGCATGAGGATGAACCCGCGCCGGAGCAGGTCCGGGTTGTCCGGCTCCCGGGCGAGAACGGCGCCGTAGAACGCGATCGCCGCGTCCATGTCCCGCGTCGCCTGGGCGTGCCGCCCGGCGAGGTAGTTGCCGAAGCTGGACGCGCCCGGCTTCGGCGTTTCCGTCGCGGCCTGGCAGGCGGCCGCGACCGCGCAAAAACCGAGGGCGAAAAGAATGGCCCTGAACGGGAATGGGAAAAAGCGGGGAAACACGGGGCGGGCGGGTCCTGCTGGTTGACGCGCCATCTTAGCGCGCCGCCGCCCGCGATTAAAACGCTCTATTGGGGCGGAATCCGCACGGCGTGCTCGTCGTAATCGCCCTTTTCGGCCGCCGGATGGCACGCCGCGCAGTTGGCCTTCGCGCCGATGCCCTTCCGCGCCCAGACCGCGTCGGCGATCTTGCGCGGGGCGTGCTCTTTTTTCCACCAGGCCAACTCGGTGATGCGCGGGACCAGGCTCGTCGCGGGCGGGGCGCCCTCGACGCGCCGCCCGCCGCCGGCGTGGGCGAGCAGGTAATCGAGGATTTCCTTGTGCGCCGCTTCGGGCAGCGTCGCCGTCTCGCCGAAGTGATCGGCCAGCCCGCCCATGATCGCCCGCCAGGAAGGACCGGACAGGAACTGGGGCGGAAACGCCATGTGGCAGTCGCCGCACTCTTTCTTATAGGCGGCGTTGGCGACCGGCGGCACGCGGTCCTGTCCGGCGCGGGCGGGCATGGGAACGAACGCCGCCGCCAGCGCGGCCCAGGCAAAAACGAGAGCGAGGACGGAAAAGGGAACGATCGGTTTGGTCATGGGCCGCCTCATTGGCCGAGGACGTAGGCGAGAAAGTCGCCTTGCTCCCGCGCGGTGCAGGCGCGGCCCAGCACGCCCTCGCAGTTGCGTTGGAACCACTTGGCGACCTTGGCGGGATCGGTGAAGCGCTCGGGGCTCAGGGACGCGGCCATCGGCTCGATGGGTTTGCCGGCGCGGGTTTGGCCCGTCTCGCGGGGGCTTGCGCCGTGGCAGGTGGCGCACGACGGCGTCTGGTCCTTGCCGCCTGGGTGTTGCGCCGACCAGAACGCCCGGCCGCGCTCGGCGGAAAAGCCGGCAAAGGCGGGATCGGCCGCGCGCGCGGCGGCGGCCGTCTCGGCGAGAATCCCGTCTTGCGCCGCGCCGGCCAAGGCGGCGGCCGGCAGAACCAACGCGACGGCGAGAACGACGAAACGCGGATGATTTTTCATGGCCAGAGGCTCCTTCACGATGCCGGTTGCGGCTTGGGGTCGGGGATGGCGCTGTCGCGCTTATCGGGGATCGCGCTGTCGCGCAGGCGAAAAAGCCCCGTCCGGGCGTCCGCGTGGCAAGCGGCGCAGTTGGAGCGCCCGCCGATGTCCGTGCGCGCGAACGTCGCGGCGTCGATCTTGCGATGAATGCGTTTCCAGCGCGGCGCGCCGGAAATGGGCAACGCCTCGGCGGGCGAAGCCCGCGATTTCTCAAGGCTGGGCGCGGCGATACGAAAGGCATTCGCCGCCTTGGTGTCCCAGGTCTCGGCGGCGTGCGCGGACAGGTACGCGGCGATGGCGGCATGGTCGGCCCGGGCGAGGCTCGCGTCCTCGCCGTAGTGATCGGCGAGATTGCCCATCACCGCGTTCCATTGCCCGGCGGGCAAAAGGCTGGGGTGGTACACGACGTGGCAGTCGCCGCATTCGCGCTCGTAGGCGGCTAGGCTCGGCAATCGCGCGGGATCGGACGAGGCGCGGAAAAGGGACGACCCCATCACGACGTTAGGGATGACGGCATAGAGGGCCGCGGCGATCGCGCCGAACACGGCCAGCGCCAGCGCCGCGGTGGCCAGCCGGGCGGGCTCGGGCCGCGCGACGCGCACGCCGGCCGGCACGCGCTTGCAGCCGTCGATCATGGCGCGGATCAGGTTCTGCCGCTCGGCCAAGCTGGAGAGCAGAACCCCCGCGACGTGCAGGCCGACCAGAACGCCCAGCGCGCCGGCGACGCCTTCGTGAAAATGCTCGGCGGCCTTGGCGAACGCGAAGGACACCTGCCCGGCCAGCGGGCCCAGGCGCTCGGTGCCGCCCAGGGCGACGATGCCGCTGGCGATCAGTACGCCTAGGGTCGCCAGCAGCGCGAATACCATCAGCGCGCCCAAGGGATTGTGGCCGAGATGAAACGGCGGGCGCAGCGTCAGCATCCGGCGCGCATACTCCAGCGCCGCGCGCGGCGAATAGAGAAAGCTTTTGAACCGGCTCGGCTCGGGGCCGAACACGCCCCAAAACAGGCGGAACGCGATCAGGCCGACGATGACGTAGCCGAAGAACGCGTGCGCGCCGATCCAGGATTTCGGCAACACCTCGCCGCTCGCGTAGGCGAGGCCGACGCTGGCGACCAGGCCCCAATGGAAAATCCGGGTGGGCAGGTCCCAGACCTTGACGCGGCGCTCGCCCGTTTCGGGCGGGCGCGGGGCGAGTGCGGGGGGCATGTGGTTCATGGCGCGGACCCTAGCAAAAGGCGCCTGAACCGGCGGTGAGCGGCCCGTTCATCCCCGGTTCAGGAAAAAGCCGCTACACTCCGGGCCATGACGCACACCCCCGCCGCCGCTGTTTTTGTTTTGGCCCTGCTGGCGATCCCCGCGCGGGCCGGCGAGGGTCCCGACGCCGCGCGCCGTGCCGTCGAGGCGGGCGCGATCAAGCCCTTGAGCGAAATCCTGGCGGCGATCGAGGCCCGCCATCCCGGCCGCGTTTTGGAAGCGGAATTGGAGCGCGACGACAAGGCGCCGTCGCGCTACATCTACGAGATCAAGATGCTGACCGCCGACGGCCGGGTCCTCAAGATCGAGGCCGACGCGCAAACGGCGGACATCCTGCGCGTCAAGGACAGGCGCCGCTGACGGCGCGGCGAACGGGGCGACGGTGATTCATGCGCGTTCTGGTGGTCGAGGACGAACCCGCGCTGGCCCGGCAGGTGGCCGAGGCGTTGCGCGCGGCGGGCTTCGCCGTCGACGCCGCCGCCGACGGC
>CAYIQU010000207.1:0-4234 GCA_964365645.1 uncultured Hyphomicrobiales bacterium
CCCCTAACGACTTGATCAGGGCCTTTTCCTCGTCGGTCAGGACCCGCTCGGCGATCTTGCGCAGCCATTCCTCGGGGATCGCCGCGGCGAGCGCGTCCGGCTCCGGCGCGTCCGCGCCGCCCAGGCCCTTGAACACCTGGCCGAAGACGCGGTCGAACTTGTCGATGTTGCGCTCGTCCTTCACCAGCGCGGCGCGGGCGAGATAATAGAAATCCTCGACGGAATGGAGGGCGAGGTTCTTGTCCATCGCTTCCAGCAGCGTCAGGTATTCGCGCAAGGACACCGGAACGCGCGCCGCGCGCAACTCGAAAAAGAACCCCGCGAACATGCGCCGGCCTCCTTCAGCGCTCCTCGCGCCGGTTGATGAAGGCGAGCCGCTCGAACAGCTGCACGTCCTGCTCGTTCTTCAAGAGCGCGCCGTGCAGGGGCGGGATCAGCGAGCGGCGGTCGGTGGCGCGCAGGGCCTCAGGCGGAATCTCCTCGGCCAGCAGCAGTTTGATCCAGTCCAGCAGTTCCGAGGTCGAGGGGCGTTTTTTAAGACCCGGCACCTCGCGCACCTCGTAGAACAGGGTCAGCGCCTCGCGCACCAGGCGCTGCTGGATGCCGGGAAAATGGACGTCGACGATCCGCAGCATCGTCTCGCGGTCGGGAAAGCTGATGTAGTGAAAGAAGCAGCGGCGCAGGAACGCGTCCGGCAGTTCCTTCTCGTTGTTCGAGGTAATGATCACCACCGGACGTATTTTCGCGCGCACCATTTCGCCGGTTTCGTAGACGTGGAACTCCATCCGGTCGAGTTCCAGCAGCAGATCGTTGGGAAACTCGATGTCGGCCTTGTCGATTTCATCGATCAGCACCACCGGACGGACATCCAATTCGAACGCGTGCCAGAGCTTGCCCTTCAAGATGTAGTTGCGGATGTCGTGCACCCGCGCGTCGCCCAATTGCGAATCGCGCAGGCGCGCGACCGCGTCGTATTCGTAAAGGCCGTGCTGGGCCTTGGTGGTGGACTTGATGTGCCAGGCCAGCAAGGGCGCGCCGAGCGCCTTGGCGATTTCGTGGGCCAGCACCGTCTTGCCGGTGCCGGGTTCGCCCTTGACCAGCAGCGGGCGCTCCAGCGCGACCGCGGCGTTGACCGCGACCATCAGGTCCTCGGTCGCGATGAAAGTGTCGGTGCCCTGGAAACGCTTGCCGGTCATGCTCAGCCCGCGCCCCCGAGGGCGGCCTCGATGGCCTTCAGCGCAAGGGCCGCGTTCGCGCCGTCGGGACCGCCGGCCTGGGCCATATCGGGCCGGCCGCCGCCGCCCTTGCCGCCGACCGCCGCCGAGCCGACGCGCACCAGGTCGACCGCGCTTATTTTCCCGGCCACGTCCTCGGTCACGCCGACCACCAGCGAAGCCCGGCCCTCCTCGACCGAAACGAGCGCCACCACGCCCGAGCCTATTTTTTTCTTGATGATATCGGCCATGGGTTTCAGGTCCTTCGCCGGCACGCCTTCGAGCAGACGGGACACAAAACGAATGCCGTTGATCTCTTTCGAATCCTGGTCGCCGCCGCCGGCGCTCCCCGTCGCCAGCTTCTGGCGGGTGTCGGACAGATCGCGTTCCAGCTTGCGCCGCTCGTCCAGCAGCGCCGCCAGCCGCGCCGGGACCTCGGCCGGTTGCACCTTCAGCGTCTCGGCCGTCTGGCGCAGCAGCTTTTCCTGAGCCTGGAAATAATCCGCCGCCGCGCGCCCGGTCACCGCCTCGATCCGGCGCACGCCCGCGCCGACCGCGCTTTCGGCGACGATGTGAAAGAGGCCGATGTCGCCGGTGCGCTTGACGTGAGTGCCGCCGCAAAGCTCGACCGAGAAGGGTTTATCCACGCCGCCGTCGCCCGCGCCCATCGACACGACGCGCACCTCGCTGCCGTATTTTTCGCCGAACAGGGCCATGGCGCCGTGCTTGACCGCATCCTCGGGGTCCATCAGGCGCGTCACCACCGCTTCGTTGAGGCGGATCTGGCGGTTGACGTCGGCCTCGACGTCGGCGACCTCGTCGCCCCCGACGGCCTTGGGATGGCTGATGTCGAAGCGCAGCCGGTCGGGCGCGACCAGCGAGCCCTTCTGCGCGACGTGGGTGCCCAACCGCCGGCGCAAGGCTTCATGCAGCAAATGAGAGGCCGAATGGTGGCCGCGCACGCCCGCGCGCCGTTCGGCGTCCACCGTCAGCGTCACCACGTCGCCGACTTTCAGAACGCCTTTCTCGACGCGGCCGATATGCGCGTGCACGTTGCCGGCCTTCTTTTGGGTATCGGCGACGACGGCCGATCCGCCGGCGCCGTCGATGCGCCCGGCATCGCCCACCTGGCCGCCGGATTCGCCGTAGAACGGCGTCTGGTTGACGATGACGATGGCGTCCTCGCCGGCACGCGCCTCGGGGCTGGACGCGCCGTTTTTCAAGAGGGCGACGATCTTGCCTTCGGCGGTTTCGGTTTCATAGCCCAGGAACTCGGTCGCGCCGACCTCGTCGCGGACCTGGAACCAGACCTGTTCGGTCGCCGCCTCGCCCGAGCCGGCCCAGGCCTTGCGTGCCTCGGCCCGCTGGCGCTCCATGGCCGCCTGGAAAACATCGGTATCGACGCCGATGCCCCGCGCGCGCAGCGCGTCCTGGGTGAGGTCGAGCGGAAATCCATAAGTGTCGTACAGGCGGAACGCCGTCTCGCCGTCGAGCCGGGCGCCCTTGACGAGTTTCGCGGTCGCTTCGTCCAAGAGCTTCAAGCCGCGTTCCAAGGTCTGGCGGAACCGGGTTTCCTCCAGTTTCAGCGTTTCGGTCATCAGCGGCTCGGCGCGCTTCAAATCGGGATAGGCCGCGCCCATGGCCGTCACCAGCGCCGACACCAGCCGGTGCATCAAAGGCTCGCGGCAGCCGATCAGTTCGGCGTGGCGCATGGCCCGGCGCATGATCCGGCGCAGCACGTAGCCGCGTCCCTCGTTGGACGGCAACACGCCGTCGGCGATCAGGAAACACGACGCCCGCAAGTGATCGGCGATGACCCGGTGCGAAACGCGGTGCGCGCCGTCGGGATCGGTGCCGGACGCGCGCGCCGATTCCTCGATCAGGCCGCGCATCAGGTCGATGGCGTAATTGTCGTGGGTGCCCTGCATCACCGCGGCGATGCGTTCCAGCCCCATGCCGGTGTCGACGGAAGGCCTCGGCAGGTCGCGGCGCGTGGTCGCGTCGATCTGCTCGAATTGCATGAACACCAAGTTCCAGATTTCGATGAAGCGATCGCCCTCGGCTTCGGGCGTGCCCGGCGGGCCGCCGGGAATGTGGTCGCCGTGGTCGTAGAAGATTTCCGTGCAGGGTCCGCAGGGACCGGTTTCGCCCATGGACCAGAAATTGTCGGACGTGGGAATCCGGATGATCCGGGACTCAGGAAGCCCGGCGATCTTCTTCCAATGCCCGGCGGCGTCCTCGTCGCTGGTGTGGACCGTGACCAGCAAGCGGTCCTTGGGCAGGCCGAATTCCTTGGTCACCAGCGTCCAGGCCAACTCGATGGCGACGTCCTTGAAATAGTCGCCGAACGAGAAATTGCCGAGCATCTCGAAAAAGGTGTGATGCCGCGCGGTGTAGCCGACGTTTTCCAGGTCGTTGTGCTTGCCGCCGGCGCGGACGCATTTCTGCGCGGTGGTGGCGCGCTTATAGGGGCGGCTCTCGACCCCGGTGAAGACGTTCTTGAACTGGACCATTCCCGAATTGGCGAACATCAAGGTGGGGTCGTTGCGCGGCACCAGGGGCGACGACTCCACGACCTGATGGCCGTGGCGGGCGAAGTATTCGAGAAAGGCGCGGCGGATGTCGTTGACGCTTTGCATGGACGGTCCGGACGGTTCGGGCAAGGCCCGAAAAATCGGGCAAGGTCAGGGTTTTACCCCTTAGGGACAGGGCCTGTCCAGAACGCCCAACCCGGCCGGCGGGTCCCGCGTCCCCTAAAACCCGCCCAATGAAAAACGGGCCCCGGTTGCCCGGGGCCCGCGCGACGTCTCTCCCTGGAAAAGAGATTTGAGCCGCTTAGTCTTCCGCCTCGGCCTTGTCGTCGCCCTCGCCCTCGGCCGGGCCGGTCATCAGGGCCTTGGAAACGAGGCCGGCGTTGGCGCGGATGCTGGCTTCGATCGCGGCCGCCATCTCGGGATGTTCCTTGAGATACGTCTTGGCGTTCTCGCGGCCCTGGCCGATGCGCTCGGAGTCGTAGGAGA
>CAYIQU010000208.1:0-4212 GCA_964365645.1 uncultured Hyphomicrobiales bacterium
TGCGAGGCGTTGTCCCAGCACGGCTTCGTCGGCATCGAAAAGAAAGTCGCCGGGGCCATCGCCGACTTCGTCAAGGAACGCTGATCCCGTCGACGTCCCGAATCCCCGATCGAGATGGGGCCTTGCGTTTTCAGCGGGGCCGCTTGTGTTTTTAGCGGGGCGGGGCGGCTGGCCAAGGGGGACCGGGGTCGCGTACTGTTGCGCCCGGTTTATTTCGGAATCGCGGGGTTCCGAGCCTTTAAGGGGGAAAGATCATGCCGGCAGCCGTATGGATGGTGGTGATCGCGGGCGCGCTGATCGTCAGCATCGGCATGGGCGTGCGCCAAACCTTCGGCCTGTTCCTGTCGCCGATGGCGGTCGATCTGGGCTTCGGCCGGGAAACCTTCGGCTTCGCGCTGGCGATCCAGCAGATCATGTGGGGCGCGTTCCAGCCGGTGATGGGCGCGGTGGCCGATCGCTTCGGCTCGGCCCGGGTGGTCGTGCTGGGGCTGGTCGGCTACATCGTCGGTCTTGTCGTCATGAGCCAGACGGCGGCGGCGTGGCAACTGGAATTGGGCGTCGGTTATCTGATCGGCTTCGCCCTGTCGGGAACCACCTTCGCGGTGGTGCTGGGCGCGGTCGGGCGAGTGGTCGCGCCGGAAAAGCGCAGCATGGCCTTCGGGCTGGCGACCGCCGGCGGCTCCTTCGGCCAGTTCGTCATGGCCCCCGTCGGCCAGCAATTGATCGCCCGGACGGGATGGAACTCGGCGCTGCTGATCATGGCGGCGATCGTCGCGCTGACGGTTCCGCTGGCTTACGTCCTGCGTGGGCGCGCGGCCGGGCCCGTCGCGGGCCAGCACAACCAGACGCTGGCCGAAGCGGTGCGCGAGGCCTCCGGCCATTCCGGGTTCTGGTACCTGACGGTCGGCTTCTTCGTCTGCGGCTTTCAGGTGGTGTTCATCGCCGTGCACTTGCCGGCTTACATCGGCGATCTCGGCTTGTCGGCAAGCGTCGGCGCGGCGGCGCTGGCGCTGATCGGATTCTTCAACATCATCGGCAGTTGGGGCTGCGGGATGCTGGGCGCCAGGCGCTCGAAGAAATACCTGCTCAGCGGGCTTTACGTCCTGCGCTCGGTCGTCACGGTCGCCTTCCTGTTCGCGCCCAAGACCGACATGGTGATTTATCTCTTCGCCTCGGCGATGGGGTTGCTGTGGCTGGGCACCGTGCCGCTGACCAGCGGGCTGGTAGCGCAGATTTTCGGCATCCGCTACATGGCGACGCTGTTCGGGATCGTTTTTTTCAGCCACCAGATGGGCAGCTTCCTGGGCGCATGGCTGGGCGGTCGGCTGTTCGATTTGACCGGGTCCTACGACATGATGTGGTGGATTTCGGTCGCCTTGGGCATCGCGGCGGGCATCTTGCACCTGCCCATCGCGGATAAACCGGTGGCCCGTCCGGCCGCGCAGGCGGCCTGAAAAAACGGCGCCCGATGGTCTCGGGCGCCGTTTCCGTTTCAGGCCGGGAAGAACGGATCAGGGCTTGATGTAGGCGTAACCCTTGCTTTGCAGGATGGCCAGTTCCGCGACGCCGGACGGAACGATGTCGTCCTTGGAAACCTCGTAGAGATCCTTCTGATAGTCGATCTTGCGGCCGACGAGGGTGTTGTTGCAAACCTGGAAGCCGACCTGCTGGGACTTGAGGCCCTGGATCTTGCCGCGCAGTTGCTCGTTGGCCTTGGCGTCCACGAGAATGTCGAGGCCGGGGCCGTGCATCACGACCTTGAGATCGATCTTGTCGGCGCCGACGGCGTTGATGTGGTTTTGGATGTTGTTCATGGCGGCCATGTACATCTTGTCGTTTTCGCCGCCGGGATAGTTGATGTGGTAGACGACTTTCTGCTTTTCCGGCGTTTTCGCCGCCATCGCCTTGTTGGCGTTCGCGCTCATCAGCCCGCCCGCGACCACGGCGCCGACGACGGCGCCGACGACGGCTCCGATAATGGTATTTCTCATGACGTTAACCTCCCTAAATCCCACTTAACGAGTCGAGCATCCCGCCCGAATGGGCAGTGTGCAGATATTTTGAATATGAGGGAACTGGAAATCTCGCGGTTTCACGCATTCGTTATGTAGTCTTGCCGCTCTTCGCACATGCGTTATGACGCTTAAATCCTTATGGCCAGCACCACTTTTCCCGAGGATTTCCGACCCTGCAGCAGGGCGAACGCCTCGCCGACCTTCTCCAGCGGCAAGACGTGGGAGGTGTGGGGCTTCAAGGCCCCCTCGCGCCACCAGCGGAACGGCTGTTCGAACTGGGCCGCGAAATCGGCGGGCCGGATGGTCCGGTAGGCGCCCCAGTAGTAGCCGATCACGGTCACGTTCTTGACCAGCAGGATGTTGGCCGCAATCGGCGGCACCGCGCCGCTGGCAAATCCGACCACGACGATGCGCCCGTCGGGGGCCATCGCGCGCAGGGACGCCTCGAAAATCGCGCCGCCGACGGGATCGAACACCACGTCGACGCCGCGCCCCTGCGTGATCGCCTTGAGGCACGCGCGCACGTCCTCGGTCGTGTAGTCGATCAGATGATCGGCACCGTGGGCGCGGGCGATGGCCAGCTTGTCCGCGCCGCCGGCGGTGGCGATGACGGTCGCGCCGATTTTCTTGCCGATCTCGACGGCGCTCAACCCGACGCCGCCCGCCGCGCCGTGAACGACCAGCACCTCGCCCGCCTTCAGCCGGGCGCGATCGACAAGGCCCAGGTACGACGTGCCGTAGACGACGGGAAAACCGGCGGCGGTGACGAAATCCATGGCGTCGGGAATGACGTGAACGCAGTCCTCGGCGGCGACGGCTTCTTCGGCGAAGGCGCCGTGGTCGAGGTGGGCCATGACCCGGTCGCCGGGCTTGACGCGCGCGACACCGGGGGCGACCTCGACGACCTCGCCCGCGGCCTCGACGCCGGGAACGAAGGGCGGGGCGATCTTGACCTGGTAGGTTCCCTTCAGCATCAGGGTGTCGGCGAAATTGAGCGCGGCGGCATGGACGCGGATGCGGACGCCGCGCGCGATCATCGAAGGCGCGGGGATGTCCTCGACCGTCAAGCCGTCCGCGCCGCCCAGGACCTTGCACACCGCCGCCCGCATGATCGATTCTCCTGTTCTTTCCCGGCTTGATCGTCCGGCGATTATGGCCGACGCTGGCGGACCGGAAAAGGAGTCCGATCGGCACCATGCGCGGCTATTTCGGCATCGGCATCGAGGGCGCGAGCAAGGCCATGAACGTCGGCGCGCTGTTCCGCACCGCGCACGCCTTCGGCGCCCGCTTCGTCTTCACCGTCGCCGCCGATTACGACGAGCAAGAAGGGGGCCGGGCGGACACCTCGGCCGCGACCGAGAACGTCCCATTCTACGTCTTTCCCGACGCGGATTCGTTGATGCTGCCCAAGGGGTGCGCGCTGGTCGGCATCGAGCTGCTCGACGACGCCATCGAACTGCCCAGTTTCCGCCACCCTCACAGCGCCGCCTACGTGCTCGGGCGCGAACGGGGCAGCCTGTCCAGCGCGATGGTCGCGCGCTGCGATTACGTCGTGAAGATCCCGACGGCGTTCTGCGTCAACGTCGGGCTGGCGGGCGCGCTGGTGATGTACGACCGGGTCCTGACGCTGGGGCGCTTTCCGCCGCGCCCGGTGCGCGCCGGCGGCCCGACCGAGAAACTGCCCAAGCACACCTACGGCCCGCCGGTTCTGGGGCGCAAGGCGACGAAGTTCCGCAAGCACCCGCCTAAAGCCGATCCCGAATAGATCAGGAGTCGAGACTTGCGGCGGCGCGCACGACGCCGACGTTCTTTCCCACGACGTTCAGGACGGGTTGTTCCCGCCAGCGGGCGAGTTTCGTTTCGGCCGCCGGCGCCAAGTCGGCGAAGCGGATCAACAAGGCGGCCATGACCGCCGACGCGGCCCGCCCGGCGCCGTCCTCGATCTTGACGGCGATGCCCAACCCCGTCGCCGGCAGCGCGGCGACGTGCACGCCCTCGGCGCCGCCCTTCACTACCGCGCGGCCGCAGGCGATGGTCATCGCCTCGGTGTCGAATCGTCCCGCGCCGGAAACAAGGCGCGGGTGCGCCGCCATGGCCGCGATCACGCGCCAGGCGGCTTCCATGCGCTCGGGCGGAAGATCGTCGGGCCGGGCGAGGCGGGCCATGGCCCGCGCCAGGGCCTCGAGGGGCATTCCGT
>CAYIQU010000209.1:0-4151 GCA_964365645.1 uncultured Hyphomicrobiales bacterium
CGGCGATGGAAGGCTCCGCGTAACGCCCCTCGTCATGCCTGGCCCCCGGGTCCGGCCGTAGGCCGGCCCGAGGACAGGCCATGGCGATGGGGGAAAGCTTGGCCCTTAGGCCGCCAGCCCCCGCTGGCCACTCGTTGTTTGCTTCGCGTCACTTCTGTGCCGCTACGCGCCCCCACCCTTCGGGGCGGGAAAATGACGATAAATGACGATAAATGATGAGGAATGATGATGAAAACGCGCACGTTCGAACCGGTTTCCAGGCGGATCAAGGGGTTAAGGTCTTTTCCCCTTGTCCGAACCGTGTCCGAAGTTATCCCAAGCTTCACCGAACCCGCGCGCGTGCTAGTTTCCGCCGGTCATGCCCGAACCCGCCCTCACGCCCGTTCAAATCCTGCGCTGGTATCTCGATGCCGGCGTCGACGAAACCGTGGCCGAGACGCCGCAGGATCGGTTCCGCCCGCCGCCGACAACGACTCCCGTCGCGCTAACAAGCGCGCCGACAATGACAACTCCCGCCGTCGTGCCGCCGCTCGCGCCGAAGCCCCGGCCGGCGGCCGTTCTGCCGCCCGTCGCGGCGAGAGCCGCGCCAACAATGACCACTCTTTCGCCGCCGCCCGTGGCCGACGACGCCGTGCGGGGCGCGGTCGCCTTGGCCTCGGCCGCGTCGACGCTGGAGGAATTGCGCGCCGCGCTGCTCACCTTCGAGGGCTGCGGGCTGAAGCGGACCGCGACCCATCTCGTGTTCACGGACGGCAATCCGGCGGCGTCGGTGCTGTTCGTCGGCGAGGCCCCGGGCGCGGAAGAAGATCGCCAGGGCCTGCCCTTCGTCGGCGCCAGCGGGCGCTTGCTCGACCGGATGCTCGCCTCCATCGGACTCGACCGCGCCCAGGTCTGCATCACCAACACCGTCTTCTGGCGGCCGCCCGGCAACCGCACGCCGACGACCGTCGAGATGGCGGTGTGCATGCCGTTCCTGGAACGCTTGATCGAGTTGGTCGATCCCGCCGTCTTGGTCACGCTGGGCGGGCCGGCGGCGAAGGTGGTGCTGGCGGAAAGCGCGGGCGTGAGCAAGCTGCGCGGCCGGTGGTTCTCGTATTCGACGCCGCGCCTGTCGCATCCGATCCCGGCGACGGCCATGTACCATCCGGCCTATTTGCTGCGGACCCCGGCGCAGAAACGCGACGCCTGGCGCGATTTGCTCGCCTTGCGCCGGAAACTCGACGAACAGCCGGTCCAATAGCCGAGTCGGTAACGAAGATTAAGGCCGCGTCCCGCCCATCCGCGCGGTGGACGCCCCCCGCCGGATCATTTATAAAGTTGGCCTCTATCCATTCTCGCCTCTGGACGGCAGGAGAGCCCGTGATCCGACCGCTGTTGAACGGCCGCCTCGCGCGTTTTGTCCCTCTTCTCGCCGTCGGCGCGTGGCTCGCCGTCGCGGCTCCGGCCGCGGCCGAAACGGCGTCCGCGCCGCAAGCCCTCTCGACGCCGCAAGACGGCGCCGTGCCCGATCGGGGCGCGCCGGCGGAGGGCTGGGATTCGATTTTGCCGAAAATCCTGTCGGCCGCCGACGTCGAGCGCTATCAGGCCATCTTCGAGGCCCAGGACGACGGCAAGTGGCCGGCCGCCGACCGCCTGATCGCCAAGCTCGACGACAAGATCCTGCTCGGCCACGTTCTCGCCCAGCGTTATCTCCATTCCGCCTATCGCAGTTCGTACAAGGAACTGAAAAGCTGGCTCGACGACTACGCCGACCATCCGGGGGCGGAACAGCTTTACACGCTCGCCGTCAAGCGCCGCACGCGGGGCGCGGCCGCGCCGCGCTCGCCGACGGCGGAAAAGCCCGTGCCGCCGCCGCTCAGCCCGCTGGCGGCCGAGCGGCGCGAGTTGGGCGCGGCCGGGCGGCGCGCGGCGGATACGCTTCGCGCCCAAGTCCGCCAGCACGTGCGCCGGGGCTCGCCCCAGGCGGCGGCCAAGCTGCTGGCCGGGGCGGAGGCGAAGAAGCTTCTCGGCATGCTCGCCTTCGACGAGGCGCGCGTCGTCGTCGCGCAAGGGTTCTTCAACGTCGGCCAGAACGAGAACGCGATCGTCCACGCCCAGCCGGCGGCCGCGCGTTCGGGCCGGCATTTGCCGGAAGCGTCGTGGCTGACGGGGCTGGCGCTGTGGCGGCTGGGACGCGTCGCCGACGCCGCCGGCCATTTCGAGAACGCCGCGCGCCACGCCGAAGGCTCGCCCTGGCTGGCCTCGGCCGGCGCGTTCTGGGCGGCGCGCGCGCACCTCGTCGGCCGCACCCCGGCGCGCGTGACGCCGTGGCTGGAAGCGGCGGCGAAACACCCGCGCACGTTCTACGGCCTGTTGGCGCAGAGCCTGCTCGGCCGGTCGCCGGAATTCAATTGGGCGCCGCCGGCGCTGGAACGCGAGGCGATCGAGCGGCTGGCGACCAGCGCGCCCGGCCGGCGCGCGGTCGCGCTGGTGCAGGCGGGCGAGGATCGCCGCGCCGAGAAGGAACTGCGCCGCTTCGCCGCCGCCGCCGACAAGCCGCTGGCGCGCGGCATCCTCGCGCTCGCCGTGCACGCCGACATGCCGGCGCTGGCGCTGCGGCTCGACCGCCAACTGTTCCCCAACGGCGGCAGCTACGACAGCGCCGCCTATCCGCTGCCCCGCTGGGAGCCGGAAAACGGCTTCCGCGTCGATCCGGCGCTGATCTACGCCCTGATCCGCCAGGAATCCGGATTCAATCCCAACGCCAAGAGCGGCGCCGGGGCCAGCGGCCTGATGCAGTTGATGCCGCGCACCGCCAGCTTCGTCGCCCGCGACCGCGCCTATCATCGCGGCGCCAAGACCAAGAAGCTGTTCTCGCCCGAACTGAACCTGACGCTGGGCCAGCGCTATCTCGAAACCCTGATCCGCGATCCCGCCATCCAGGGCGATCTCTTCTTCATCGCCGCGGCGTGGAACGGCGGGCCGGGCAACCTCGCCAAGTGGTGGCGCAAGGCCGACCACCAGGGCGATCCGTTGCTGTTCATCGAAAGCATTCCGTTGCGCGAGACCCGCATTTTCGTCGAGCGGGTGATGGCGAACCTGTGGATCTATCGCCACCGCATGGGCCAGGACTCGCCCTCGCTCACGCAACTGGCCGCCGGCGAGTGGCCGGTCTACAACCCGCAAGACAACAAGCTGGAGTTGGCGACCAATGTCCAAAATTGAAGGCGATCGCCCGTTCCTGCCCGTCAACATCGGCGTGTTGACGGTCTCGGACACCCGCACCTTCGATGACGACCGTTCCGGCCAGACGCTGGTCGAGCGGATCATGGCGGCGGGCCATCGCGTGACCCGGCGCGAGATCGTCAAGGACGAAATCCACCTGATCGTCATCCAGTTGCGGCAATGGATTTCCGCGCCCGACGTCGACGTCATCGTCGCCACCGGCGGCACCGGCGTCACGGGCCGCGACGTCACGCCGGAAGCCTTCCGCCAGGTGATCGACAAGGAAATCCCCGGCTTCGGCGAACTGTTCCGTTGGATCAGCTACCAGAAGATCAAAACCTCGACCATCCAGTCGCGCGCCATCGCCGGCGTCGCCGACGGCAAGTACCTGTTCGCGCTGCCCGGCTCGCCCGGCGCCTGCCGCGACGGCTGGGACGAGATTCTGAAGGACCAACTCGACTCGCGGCACAAGCCCTGCAACTTCGTCGAGTTGATGCCGCGTCTTAAAGAGCACCTGAAGTAAGCGCCTTGGCGTAGGCCGCGCCGTCGTCCACGTCGGCGAGCGTTTCCAAGGGCGGCGCGACGTTCAGCCCGTCGAGATTGGCCAGCGTGTCGGCCAGCGCGTTTGGGGTCGACCAGCGCACGCCGGCGAAAACGGTCCCGGGCGGCGGGCGGCGGAATCCGATCAGCCAGAAGCCGCCATCCGTCGCCGGGCCGAACACGGCGTCATGGGCGCCCAGCCGCCGAAAAGCCAAGGCGACGTGGCGGGCGCGGACGCCGGGAATGTCGGCGCCGATCAAGACGACGGGGCCGGGCGGCCCTTGACGTGCCCCTTCTTTTTCACGGCGTCAATCTACTTCTGCCACGCTGTCATTGAGCGCGCCAGCACGCCGACCATCTTGTTCGAGATGTTGATGTTCAGCGGCTCGATTCTAAAGGTTTTCTTG
>CAYIQU010000210.1:0-4137 GCA_964365645.1 uncultured Hyphomicrobiales bacterium
CTCCCTTCACACGGGAGGGGTCACAGGTTCAATCCCTGTCGCGCCCACCATTTCCCTTCCGCATCACCAGCGTCGCCCAGCCGTTCACGTCCAGCCGTCGCGCCAAGCGGAACCCCTGCGCGCGGTAGGGCGCCATGACCCAGGCGGCATCGGCGGCGATCACCCCCGACAAAACGAGAATCCCGCCCGGCGCGACGGCGCGGCTCAAGGAGCGCGCCAGCCGGATCAACGGGCGGGCGAGAATGTTGGCGAGCGCCAAATCGAAGGGCGCGCGCCGACTTAGTTGCCGTTGAGAAAGACCGTCGGCCAGCACGATGCTCACGCGCCCACCCAGCCGGTTGCGCCGGGCGTTGGCTTGGGCCGCCGTCACGGCCTCGGGGTCGATATCGGAAGCCGTCACCCGCGCGCGCGGCCACGTCGCCGCCGCCGCCAGCGCCAGGATGCCGGTGCCGCAGCCGAGATCGAGCACGGAGCGAAACCGGCGACGGCGCGCCAGCGCGTCCAGCGCCCGCAAACAGCCCTGCGTGGTCGCGTGTTCCCCCGTGCCGAAGGCCAGGCCGGCGTCGATGGTCAGCGCGATGCCGGCGCCGTCGCGACCGGTTTCGGCGGAGTCGGCGACGTGCGAGCCCTGCACCCGGTAGCGCCCGGCGCGGATCGGACGGAAGGAGGCGAGCGTGTCCCGCACCCAGTCCCGGACCGGCAACGGCGCGAAACGCACCGCCGGCGGGCGAACCCCGAGTCCCAGGGCGCACGCCCCGGTCGCGGCATGGAACGGCGCCGGATCGAACGGCGCGGCGACGATCCCTTCCACCCGCCAGTCGTCGGAATGCTCGTTCCCGAACCAGCCGACGGTCCGGCACAACGGTTCGACCGCCGTCGCGAAACGCTCGGCCGTCGCCGACGTCACCGGGAACACGATTTGCCAAAGGGCCGGGTCGGTCATGGGCGCTTCGTCGACCGGTCAGGGTGTCTGGACAAATCCGGCGAGCACGCGTTTCCGTCCCGCCTTCTCGAAGTCGATATCCAGCCGGTCGCCGTCGGCCGCCACGATGCGGCCGTAGCCGAACTTCTGGTGAAAGACGCGCTCGCCCGCGGCGAACGTCGCGACCGATCCGCCGCCGCCGCCGGAACCGAAAGATGCGCGCGCGCGGCGCAGCGCCGAGAGTCCGTCGTGGACGGCGCCGTAATCGGTCCGATGATCCGAGAGTCCCCGTCGGAAACGACCCGAGGACCCGTCGTCGTATCGGCCGTAAAGCCCGGTTTCCGCCATGTGCTCGACGTGGGCCTCGGGCAACTCGCCGACAAAGCGGGACGCCAGCGCGGTTTGCCACTGGCTGTAGACGCGCCGGTTGGCGGCGTAGGAAATAAACACGCGTTCCTTGGCCCGCGTCAGGCCGACGTAGGCGAGCCGGCGTTCTTCTTCCAGCGCGTCGGCGCCGCCTTCGTCCAGCGCCCGTTGGTGGGGGAAGATGCCTTCCTCCCAGCCGGGCAGGAAAACGGTGGCGAATTCGAGCCCTTTCGCGCCGTGCAGCGTCATGAGCGAAATCTTGTCCTCGCTCTCGCCGGTGTCGCGGTCCATGACCAGGGAGACGTGTTCGAGGAAGGCGGCGAGCGAGCCGAATTCCTCCATCGCCGCGACCAATTCCTTCAGGTTCTCGAGCCGGCCCGGCGCCTCGGGCGACTTGTCGGCGCGCAGCATGGCGACGTAGCCGGACTCTTCCAAGATCTGGCCGGCCAACTCGCCGTGCGGAATCGTGCCGATCAGGCCGCGCCAGAGGTCCACGTTCCTGACGAAGGCCGCCAGCGTGCTGCGCGCGCGGGGCTTCATCTCGTCGGTCGCGACCAGGCGGCGGGCGGCTTCCAGCAGCGGCACGCCGTCGGCGCGCGCCAGCACATGGACGGTTTGCAGCGCGGCCGGCCCGAGTCCGCGTTTCGGCATGTTGACGATCCGTTCGAAGGCGAGATCGTCGGCGGTCTGGTTGACCAGGCGCAAATATGCCATCGCGTCGCGGATTTCGGCGCGTTCGTAGAACCGCACGCCGCCCACCACCCGATAGGGAATGGCGAGCGCCACCAGCCGTTCTTCGAATTCGCGCGTCTGGAAACTGGCCCGAACCAGGATCGCCATGTCGTTCAAGGCATGGCCGCGCCCGTGCAGCGATTCGACCCGGTCGCAGACGGCGCGCGCCTCGGCCTCGCCGTCCCAGACCCCGGTGACGCGGACTTTCTCGCCGTCGTCGGCGGAATCGGTCCACAGCGTCTTGCCCAGCCGGCCGCGATTGTGGGCGATCAGCCCCGAGGCGGCGCCGAGAATGTGCGGCGTCGAGCGGTAGTTGCGTTCCAGCCGCACCACCTTGGCGCCGGGAAAATCCGTATCGAAGCGAAGGATGTTGCCGACCTCGGCGCCGCGCCAGCCATAGATCGACTGGTCGTCGTCGCCGACGCAGCAGATGTTCTTGCGCGTCTGGGCAAGGAGCCGGAGCCAGAGATACTGGACGGCATTGGTATCCTGATATTCGTCGACCAATATGTATTTGAAACGCTGCTGATAGGCTTCGAGCACGTCGCGATGGCCCTTGAGGATGGTCAGGACGTGGAGCAGCAGGTCGCCGAAATCGCAGGCGTTGAGCGCCTTCAACCGGTCCTGGTAGATCTGGTAGAGCTCCCCGCCACGGCCATTGCCGAACCGCTCGCTTTCGCCTGCGTCCACGTCCTTGGGCGTCAGCCCCTTGTTCTTCCAGTGGTCGATCAGCCCGCCCAGTTGCCGCGCCGGCCAGCGCTTCTCGTCGAGATCGGCAAGCTGGATCACTTGTTTCAGCAACCGTATCTGGTCGTCGGTATCGAGGATGGTGAAATTGCCTTGCAAGCCGACAAGTTCGGCATGGCGGCGCAGCATCTTCGCAACGATGGCGTGGAACGTGCCCAGCCAGGGCATCCCTTCGACCGCGTCGCCAATGATCCGCCCGACGCGCTCCTTCATTTCGCGCGCGGCCTTGTTGGTGAAGGTGACGGCAAGGATTTCGGACGGCCATGCCTTGCGTGTGGCGATCAGGTGCGCGAGCCGCGCTGTCAGGGCCGCAGTCTTGCCGGTGCCCGCGCCTGCAAGCATCAGCACCGGCCCTTCGGTCGTCAGTACCGCCTCGCGCTGCGGCGGGTTGAGGCCCTTGAGATAGGGCGGGTCAGCAGATTGGGCAGGGGTGTTCATTATTTTGAACGATTAGGGAACATTGGCGCAGCGGGCAAGCGGTTGGGCAAGCGCATCGGCAATGCCCGCTTGGCCCCGCGAGCGCACAGCGTTAGGGTGGCTCCAGACCATGCAAATCTACCTTCCCATTGCCAATATGTCGGTCAATATCCTGGCCATGATCCTGCTCGGCGGGATGGTCGGGCTGTTGTCGGGCATGTTCGGCGTGGGCGGCGGATTCCTGACGACGCCGCTCCTCATCTTCTATGGCATCCCGCCAACGGTCGCAGCCGCTTCGGCAGCGACGCAAGTGACGGGGGCCAGCGTTTCGGGGGTTCTTGCCCATTGGGAACGTGGCGGTGTCGATCTGCGGATGGGGTTTTTGCTCGCGGCCGGGGGCGTCCTTGGAGCAGTGTTCGGCGCCTGGCTGTTTGAGGCGCTGCGCGGGCTGGGGCAGATCGATACGGCGATCAACATCCTTTATGTTGTGATGCTGGGTTCTATCGGCTGGCTGATGGCCCGCGATGCCTGGCGCGACATCAAGGCGGAACGATCGGGCGAGCCGGTGCAGGCGCGCAAGGTCCATCATCACCCGCTGGTCGCGAACCTTCCGTTTCGCTGGCGCTTCTACAAATCGGGGATCTTCATTTCGCCGATCGCGCCGTTCGGGCTTGGCTTTGTCACCGGCATCCTGACCGTCCTGCTGGGCGTTGGCGGCGGTTTCGTCGTGGTGCCGGCGATGATCTACCTGCTTGGAATGTCGGCGCGGGTGGTCGTCGGCACTTCGCTGCTCCAGATCATCCTGGTGACTGCGTTTACGACGATGGTTCATTCGCTCACCACGCATGCTGTGGACATTGTTCTTGCCGGGCTGCTCCTGATCGGCGGCGTGTTCGGCGCGCAGATGGGCGCGCGGCTTGCGGTCAGGCTCCCGCCCCAGAAGCTGCGGATGG
>CAYIQU010000211.1:0-4110 GCA_964365645.1 uncultured Hyphomicrobiales bacterium
GTTCTGTTGGCGATCGGCCTGTCGCTGATCTTCGGCCTGCTGACCATCGTCAATTTCGCCCACGGCGCCTTTTACATGATCGGCGCGTTCTGCGGCGTCTTCTTCTACGGACTGATCGGCAATTTCTGGATTTCCTTGGTGTTGGTGCCGCTGACCATCGGCACGATCGGGCTGGGGGTCGAGCGATTTCTGATCCGGCTGCTGTACGGCCGCGGCATCGACGACCCGCTGCTGCTGACTTTCGGCTTGAGTTACATTTTCGTCGAAGGCGTGCGGATTTTGTTCGGCCTGAACGGCATCCCCTTCGGCACCCCGGTGGGGCTGCGCGGCGCCGTCGATCTCGGGATCGGCCATTTCCCGCTGTACCGCCTGTTCCTGATCGGCGCGATGGCGGCGCTGGTACTCGGCCTGTGGCTGTTCATCGAGAAAACCAAGTTCGGCCTCATCATCCGCGCCGGCGCCCGCGATCCGGAAATCGTGCGGGTGCTGGGCGTGGACGTGTCCCGCGTCTGGCTGGCGGTTTTCGGCGTCGGCACGGGCATCGCGGGGCTGTCCGGCATCCTGGCCGCGCCCTTGCAGGCGGTCACCCCGGAAATGGGAATTCCGGCGCTGGCCGAGGCGTTCGTCGTCACCGTCGTCGGCGGCATGGGCTCGCTGGCCGGTTCGGTTGTCGCCGGCCTGCTGGTCGGCATCGTGGTCAGCCTGACCTCGCTGGTGGCCCCGGAAATGGCCAAGGTTTCGATCTTCGTGTTGATGGCGCTGGTGCTGTTGGTCCGTCCCCAGGGCCTGTTCGGCCGCGCCGGATTGATGGGCTGAGCCTTTGGCCGAAAGAAACACCCGCATGGCCGGCCTGCTCCGTTTCGGCGCGCGACATCGGGTCGGCGCGGCGGCGCTTTTTCTCGCGATCTTTCCCTGGTTGATGCCCTATGAGGCGCTGGCGGCGAACATCCTGGTGCTCGGCCTTTACGCCGTCGGTTTCAATCTTTTGTTCGGCTACACCGGATTGCTCTCGTTCGGCCATGCCGCCTTTCTTGGCGCGGGCGCGTACGGCTGCGGCATCGCCCTGGTCCATTTCAACGTGCCCTGGTTCGGAGCGATCCTGATCGGCGTCGCGCTGGCGGCGGCGATCGCGGCGATCATGGGGTATCTGGCGATCCGCACGCGGGGCATCTACTTCGCCATGGTGACGCTTGCGCTTTCGCAGTGCGTTTATTACGTCTTCTATCAAGCCGTTGGCCTGACGGGGGGCGAAAACGGCCTGCGCGGCATCAACCTGTCCGAAATCGGCGTGCTTGGGCTGAAGGTCAATTTCCTGAATCCGACGGCGAAATATTACCTGCTGCTGGCGTTCGTGGTCGCGGCGCTGTGGGTGCTGTCGCGGATTCTGGCCTCGCCCTTTGGCGCGGCGCTGGAGGCCATCCGCGAAAACGAAAACCGGGCGCGGGCCTGCGGCTACAACGTCGAGCGGACCAAGCTGGCGGCGTTCGTCCTGTCGGGAGCGTTCTGCGGCCTGGCCGGCACGTTGAGCGCATTGCACCTCTCCATCGTGCCGATCGAGACCTTGCACTACATGACCTCGGGCCAGGCGGTGATGATGGCGCTGTTGGGCGGCATGGGCACCTTCTTCGGGCCCTTCGTCGGAGCGGCGACCTATCTGCTGCTGGGCGACGTTTTGACCGTGCTCACCAGCCATTGGCAGCTCGTTCTCGGCGCCGTTTTCGTGTTCTTCGTGCTGTTCTTCCCAAAAGGAATTTGGGGATCGTTGCTGGTCTGGGCGGGGCGGCGATGACGGACGTTATTCTGGCGACCGAGGGCGTGAGCAAGCAGTTCGGCAAGTTCGTCGCGCTGAACGACGTCAGCGTCGCCTTCGCGCGCGGACAGTTGGCCGCCATCATCGGTCCCAACGGCGCCGGCAAAAGCACCTACTTCAATGTCTTGTCCGGCGCGCATGCGCCCACCCGCGGCCGGCTATTGTTCCAGGGTCGGGACATCACCGGCTTGGCGCAGCACCGGTTCGCGCACTTCGGCATCGCCAAGTCGTTCCAGATCACCAACATCTTTCCCCAATTATCGGCGTTCGAGAACGTCCGCGTGGCGGTGCAGGCCCGGCACGTGCGCTACGGCATGTGGCGGCCGCGCGAGAGCTACGCCGAGATCAACGATCGCGCGCGGGAATTGCTGGCGATGGTCGACCTGGAGCGTACCGATGACCGGGCGGCGGAAGACGCGTCGCATGGCGAGCAGCGCGCGCTGGAAATCGCCATGGCGCTTGCCTCCGAGCCCAGCCTGCTGCTGCTGGACGAGCCGACCGCGGGCATGTCGCCCGAGGAAACCCAGACCATGATGCGCCTGATCGTCAAGCTGGGCGAAACGCGCACCGTGATCCTGGTCGAGCACAAAATGAAGCTGGTGATGGGAATCTGCGAGCGCATCGTCGTCCTGCACCACGGCGAACTTCTGGCCGACGGCACGCCCGCCGAGGTTCAGTCCAACGCCGACGTGAAACGCGTTTATCTGGGGCAGGGGAAGGAAAAAGGCTGATGCTTCGCTTGTCCGAATTGTCCGCCTGGTACGGGCACAGCCATGTGCTGCAAGGCATTTCCCTTGAGGTCAACCCGGGCGAGATCGTCACCTTGATCGGGCGCAACGGCGCGGGCAAGACCACGACCCTGCGGGCGGTGATGGGGCTGGTGGACAAGCGCCGGGGGCAAGTTCATTTCGACGGTGCCGAGATCCTGGCCGAGCCGGCCCACAGCCGCTACCACCGTGGCCTAGCCTATGTGCCGGAGGACCGCCGGATCGTGCCGGGTCTGACCGTTTTGGAAAACCTCCGCCTCGGCATCATCGCCGGTGCCCGCCGCGCCGAGGAGGTCGCCATGATCGACCGGATCGCGGAAACGTTCCCCCGCCTCAAGCAGCGTCTCGGCCAAGAGGCGACAACGCTCTCGGGCGGCGAGCAGCAGATGCTGGCCATCGGCCGGGCGATGATGGCCCGGCCCAAGATGATCCTGCTGGACGAGCCGTCCGAGGGCATCATGCCGATCCTGGTGGAGGAAATGTTCGATCTGTTCCGGCAGATGAAAGCCGAAGGAACGACGATTCTCCTGGTTGAGCAGAACGTCGAATTGGCGCTGGGCATTTCCGACCGGGCCTACATCATGGATCAAGGCACGATCGTGCATCGCGCCGCCGCGGCGAGCCTGTTGGCGGACAAGGCCATACAGGAACGCTATTGTGCCGTTTGAGCGCGGGAGAAAGCGTCATGACCATCAGCAAGCTCGCGCACTACTCGATCCGGACCACGGACATGGAGGCCTCGCGGCGCTTCTATACCGAGATCCTGGGGTTCAAAGTCGGCTATCGGCCGCCCTTCAAGTTTCCCGGAATCTGGCTTTACCTCAGCGACGACAAGGAAGAATACGGCACGCTGCACATCATCGGTATCGATCCCGACGACCCGGAGGGCTTGATCGACTATCTGGGTGACAAATCCCCCGACAGCCTGAAGGGCTCCGGCGCGTTGGATCACATCGCCTTCAACGCCACCGGCTTGGCCGAAATGCGCGCGACCCTGAAGGCGTGCGGGATCGAGTACCGCGAGCGGACGGTGCCCGATCTTGACCTGCATCAGGTGTTTGTCGCCGATCCGTCGGGAATCGTAATCGAGCTGAATTATCCGGCGGCCGAGGCCAAGGGCTAACGATCATGGGCAGTCGGACAGCCATCGTCGTCGGCGGATCGTTGGGCGGGTTGTTTGCCGCCAACATGCTCCATCGCGCTGGTTGGACCGTCCGCGTGCTCGAACGGTCGGGCGCGGCGCTGGCCGGGCGCGGCGCCGGCATCGTGACGCACCCCGAACTGCTGGAATGCTTGCGGCTGGCCGGCGTCGCCGTCGATGACGGCATCGGCGTCAAGGTGCCCGGGCGCGTGACCTTGGATCGCGGCGGCCGGATCCAACTGCAAAGCGATCTGCCGCAAACACTGACCGCCTGGGGCCGGCTCTATCACCTTTTGAAGGCCGCGCTGCCCGCCGAGCTTTATCGTTTCGACGCCGGCGTCAAATCCGTGGAACAGGACGGCAGCGGCGTCACGGCCGTTCTGGCCGACGGC
>CAYIQU010000212.1:0-4094 GCA_964365645.1 uncultured Hyphomicrobiales bacterium
GTGTCGGCGCGACGCCTTGGAGGAGGTTTCTCTAATTTCCCCCTCCCTTTGGGGGTGGGGGTCTGGGGGAGGGGTTATTTCCACTGCACTGGGAAAGAGCCTAGGCCCCGAAGGCGGCCTTGAGGGCGCGGGCTTCCCAGGCGCGGCGCTTGGCGAGATTGCCCGCGCCGGGCTGGGCGTCGGGCGTCGACTTCATGTCGAGGACAGGGTCCGCGCCGGCCTTCGGCGTCAACGTGAACCCGGTTTCGACGGCCAACGCGCGCGTGGGCTCGACGAACGGATAGCAAGCGACCCGCACCCGCCCCGGTCCGGACGGAACGCCCGGGACGCCGAATGCCCGGGCGATCGCCTGGGCGCAGAGGGTCCCTGTGTCCGCCGCGGCGCCACCGTTCTTGCCGAACGGCGTGCGGGCGACGTCGCCGACGGCGTAAAGCGTGTCGAACTTGCGGCTGCGCTGGGTCAACGGCTCGACGTCGACGAATACGTCGGCCTCCGCGTTCAGGCCCAAATCCTTGACCAGGCCCCAGGCGCGATTGGGCGGGATCAGGGACAGAAGATCGCATTCGAACTCGTCGCCGTCGGCGGTGCGAACCTTCTTGCCCGCCGCCTCGACGCGCTCGACCTTGCCCTGCGGGACGTATTCGATCAGGGCGCCGAACGAGTCGATCGCCGCCTGGAACCCGTCGGCGACGCCGCCCGGCTGCGGCGTCGGCCAGGCGTCGATCAGGACGACGCGGCCTTTCAGCTTGCGTTGCTTGATGCGCCCGGCCAGCAGCAAGGCGTATTCGTAGGGCGCGGGCGGGCACTTGAGCGCGCCGACGGGAATGCCGATAACGGCGGTACCGCCGGCGAAGCCCTCGATCCGGCGCTTGAGTTCGGCCAAATGCCCCCGGTCGTAGGGCGTCAGGTTGGCGCCACGGGCCTCGGCCAAGCCGGGAATTTCGTCCGGCGCCAAGCGAATGCCGCTCGCCAGGATCAACTGGGTGTAGGCGAACGCTCCGGCGGTGGTGCCCACCACCTTTTGGACCGGATCGACGGTCTTGGCCTCGGCCCGGACCATGCGCACGCCTTGCTGGGCGAGGCCGGCGTAGGAGCGGCCGGCCTGTTCGAGCGTCTTGGCGCCGAACACGTATTCCAGGGTCGACGCGCCGGACAAGAACGTCTCGGCCGGCTCGATCACCAGCACCTCGACCTCGGGCGCGAGACGGCGCAACTCGGCCGCCGCCGTTGCCCCGCCCAGGCCGCCGCCGATGACGACGACGCGCTTGCCCTTGGGCCGGTCGACCGGCGTTTGCGCCCACAGGGCGGGCGCGGCCAGCCCCCCGGCCAACGCGATGGAGCCGACGCCGAGGCCCTTGAGCACATGCCGCCGGGTGATGGACATCAGACTACCCGCACGCGGGAAGACCGCTCGATCTTCACCCGCTTGACGGCGCGCAAATGCTGGGCGACCACGTCGTAAATGGGCGGGCCGGCGACGTCGTTCATGCTCGCCCAGCCGCTGACCTTGTACTTCTTGCTCAACTCCATCGGCTTGCCGCCGACGGTGATGTCGGTAATGCGCGCGCCGATCTGTTTCTTCGGGTCGATGGTGTAGTTGACGCCGCCGACGCGGACCATGTCGCCGCCCTGGCGATAATAGGGATCGACGTTGAACAGGTTGTCGGCGACGTCTTCCATGATTTCCTTGATCCGCGCGCCGGTGAATTCGTCCTTGTAGGTGTTGGGATAGCTGAGCGCGGTGTGGGTGAAGGCATCCTCGTAGGTGATGGCCTGGCCGGGCAGCAGCGAGACGCCCCAGCGGAAGCCGGGCGAGAACGCCACCTCGGCGTCGTAGTGCTTCATCAGCGCGTCGAGAATCACTTCGTCGAAGGTGCCGTTGAAGTTGCCGCGGCGGTACAGCACGCTTTCGGAAACCGCCAGGACCTCTTGCAGCTTCTTTTCGTAGGGCGCGCGGATGGTTTTAACGAGCTTGACCATGTCGGCGTCTTCGGCGATGTGGCTCGACAGGACCGGGATCAGCTTGTAGCGGAAACCCTGGATCTTCTTGTCGCGCACGTCGAGATCGAGACGGCTCAGGAACTTGCCGTGCGCGCCGGACTGGATGACGATGGTTTGCCCGACCTGGAGCGCGCGGGGAATCGCGTCATGGGTGTGGCCGCCGAGAATGACGTCCAGGCCCTTGACCCGGCCCGCCAGTTTCATGTCCACGGCGAAGCCGTTGTGGCTGAGCAGCACCACCAAGTCGACTTTCTTCTCGTCGCGCAGCTCGTCGATGTACTTCTGGATCTGGTCTTCCTGGATGCCGAAGGTCAGATCGGGAACGAACCGGCGCGGATGCGAGATCGGCGTGTAGGGGAACGCCTGGCCGATCATGCCGATGGACACGCCGCCGATCGAACGGATCGTGTAGGGCTTGAACACCGGCTCGTTCCAGGTGATGTCCTTGACGTTGTGGGCCAGGAACTCGCCCTTGAACACGCCCGGCTTTTCCAGGTCGCCGAAATACTCCTTCATCTTGTCGATGCCGAAGGTGAATTCCCAGTGCGGCGTGAGGACCTCGACGCCCAACTGGTTGATGACGTCGACCATGTCGCGTCCTTCAGTCCAGGTGCTGGTGGCGGACCCTTGCAGGGTGTCGCCGCCGTCGCAGAACAGGACCTTGCCCGGCCGTTCGGCGCGGATGCGCTTGACCAGCGTCGCGATCTGGGCGTAGCCGCCCATCTTGCCGTAGCGCCGGGCCAGTTCGGCGAAATCGACGTGGGTGAAGGCGTGCGCGTCGAGCGAGCCTTTCTCGAAGCCGTAGAATTTCAGCGCCGCCTCGCCGGTGATGGTGGGCGGCCTGCCGATCTCGTCGCCGATCGGCAACAGCGTGTCGGGCTCGCGGTAATGGACCGGCAGCAGCGTCGCGTGGCTGTCGGTCATGTGCAGCAAGGTGACGTTGCCGAGCGCCTGGAAATCGAGCAATCGTTCCGGGCTGATCGCCTGGGCGAAGCTCTCGCGGGGCAATAGGCCGGAGCCGGCGGCGATCGCCGCCAAGGTGACAAAATCCCGACGTGTGACTTCCATCGTTCGTTTCCTTTCGCTGGCTCTTTCGGCTCGCCCAGGCCGCCTCACGCGGCCGTGAACTCGATCCCCGATCATGCAACCGCCGCCCCCTTGCGGGGGCGGCGGGCAGTCACGCCAATCCTAATCCCGGCGTCAGTGCCGAATGCCGGGCACGCTGAGCGGTTTTCCCTGGCCGAACGAGGTCAGGTAAAGTTCCAATTCCGCGTACTCGACCGAATCGGACGGCAGGTAGTTCATGCCGAGCGGCAACATGCACCACTGGAACCGCTTGCGCGAATCCCAGACCTTGCTGAAGTTGGTGCGCCACAGCGGGAAGTGATTCATCAATCCCGAATCCCGCGTGCCCAGCAGACGGCCGCCCAGGAACTTGTTGCCGCCCTTGCCCGCCTCTTCCAGATGGCAGTCGGCGCAGGCGTGGTTGCGCAGGCCGACCCGCTTGTTGAAGGTCGCCTCGCCCCGCTTCAGCGCCGACTTGGCCTCGGGGCTGGTCAGATCGAGGTTCACGTTCATGCCGTTGGACTGCATCTTCACCAACATGGTCATGTTGAGGTTGGCTTTGCTTTCCGACGGCAGGTCGGCGCCGGTGGTCGCGGGACCGTGCATCTGGAGGAATTCCTCCACCGACATGATCCGGCTGTGCTCCTTGACGAAGCGGGGATAGCGCGTGGCGACGCCCTTCATGGACTTTTCCGAGCCGCCCGCATGGCAGTCGGCGCAGGCTTTGCCCTTCGGTCCCTTTTTCGCCCACTCTTTCTCGGCCGATTCGGCCTCGATCACGCCCGGATTATTGGTGGGATCGAGATTGTCGCCGAAACCGGCGGGCCGGGGCCGGGTGTTGGGATCGCGCACCGCGTCTTTTTCCGCCGGCAGGTCGCCCTTTTGCGTCTTCAGGAAGGCGACGACATGGACGATCTGCTGCGGTGAAAGGACACCGACCGTGCCCCACGGCGGCATGACCGATTCGGGGTGAACCGCCCGGATGTCGTAGACCAACTGGTACAGCTCGTCGTCCTTGTAGCCGGCGT
>CAYIQU010000213.1:0-4090 GCA_964365645.1 uncultured Hyphomicrobiales bacterium
CCGGAACGAAGACGCGCTTCTCGGTCGCGTATTCGGCGAGCAGCCGGCCGTCGCCGGCGTGGACGCGGGTCATCACCGGGGGCTCGTAAACCGCGAGCTGGCGGTAATCGGGCAGGCCGCGCCCGAAATAGAACAAGCCGACCACCACCGCCGCCCCGCCCGCGCCCGCGAGCAGCGCGACCAATCCGAGAAGCGTGAGGAGGGCCCTAATCATGGATGGCGAATGTCCGGCCGGCGGCCCCGCGGCGAAGCCGCGCGATCCACGTTGCGTATTTTAGCGCGTTTCGGGGCGATGGGGGCCGCGCCGTGCGAACTTTCGCGTTTGAAACGACCCACGCGCCGCCCCGCCCCAACGCCGCCGAGATATGGCCGTTCCGCGCCCCCGCCGCAAGACGGGAATGCCGCTCGTTTAAGCGGGAATGAACGCCGGTCGGCACAAGCGGGACCCCACCCCGCGCTCCTTCCTCTGGAATTGGCCTGGATTTCGGCATCAGGTCATACGCATCATATTTATTCCTCTAATTTCTTATATTTAGGAATATTTCGTCTTATGTTCTTGTTCTCCTGGGGCGTTATGAAGAACAGGCGGAGAAAAAGGATCTCTTTAAGCGGATAGGCCAGAAGATCGAGGGGCGCGAAGGAAACATCACCGTAACCGAAGCCGGGATCATGGCTGCGGTTCACACGGGCGGCGCGGAAGGCACGCGGCGATATTTTGAGAAAATCGATCACGCCGGCGGCGTATCCAAGGATGCCCCATTGACCGAAAAGGAAACCCCCATCGAGACGCGAATGCGGAAGGCCCAGGACATTGATTATCGAAGGGGCGGACGCCCATGAATGTCCGCTCACTCATGGGTCGATTTCTTTCCGGTTCTGCTCTCGCCGGAAACGCCCTGATTCTTCCCGTTCTGTTCGTCGTCGGAGCGACCATCCCCCTTGAGGCCCAAGACCATCCCGAATCGAAAGATGTCGTTGTGCCCGAGGGCCATTGGCGGATCGGTTCCTACGACGTGCGGCTGGTAGGAACTTATTTCCACGCTAAAAACATGATCGATCCATCGACCGGCAAGCCGGAACTCATGCGATCCGACCATCAATTGCAAATTCTTCGTGATGGAGTTCCTCTCGGCCAAATCAAGGATTACCGACTTTTCCTATCCCCGGCACCGAGAAAGAACTACATGCCGCCCCCGTTCCGGGCCAATGTCATCGGCACGGCGACGCCCAATATCGTCGCCTATGGATGGAGTGGCGGCGCGCATTGTTGTTTTACGACCCACGTCTTTGATTTGGGCGACCCGTTCCGGAAAATAGACACCATCGATACCGGCGATTACGAACCCAGGTTCCTCCAGCTCGACGACGATCCGGCCCTCGAGATCAAGGTCTACGACACAATCTATGGGTATTGGCGAACCGGATTTTCCGATTCCGTCGCGCCCGAGGTCGTTCTCAAGTTTGATGCCGGAAAGAATCGGTACGCCTTTTCACCCGCCCTGATGCGCCGCCCGCCGCCCGCCGAGACGGAACTGCAAGGCCAAGCCGATGCCGTGCGCGCCTTGCCGTTGTGGACAAAATACCAACGCCCGCCGCCCAAATTGTGGGAGGTCATGCTGGATTTGATTTACGCCGGCAATTATCCGCTGGCGCGACCGTTCCTGGATCGGGCCTGGAACGACGCCGTCCCCGGCAAGGAGGAATTCTGGGATGAATTGATCAAATGCCAGATGCGGGAAAGTCGTTTCTGGCCCGACATCGCGGCGCTCAACGGCCTGGTCGCCGCCAAGCCGGAAGGGAAATGCCCAGGTCCGCAATGACCGAAGAAGCAATCGCACCCCTTGCGTCGCGCCGCCTCATCGGCGCGGGCGTCTGGCGCTCGCGGCGGGCCCTCGCCGCCGCCTACGGCCTTTTGGCTTCCTCGACCCGGGAGAAGAAGCCGTCCGTCGAGCGGACCACGGCTTGGGCCAGCTTGGCCCGGTGCTTGCGCGAGGTGAGCGCCTTTTCCTCGGCCTTGTTGGAGAGAAAGCCCAACTCGACCAGCACCGAGGGCACGTCCGGGGCCTTCAAGACCGCGAACCCGGCGAAACGGTGCGTGTTGCGCAGGACCGCCGTTTCCTTGCGGATCTCGCCGATCAGGCCGGACGCGAATTGGGCCGAGCGGTTCATGGTCTCGCGCTGGGCCAAGTCGATCAGGATCGTGCTGACTTCCGGCGTTTCGTGGCTCAAGTCGAGCCCGGCGATGACGTCGGCCTTGTTTTCCTTGTCCGCCAGGTCGGCGGCCTCGCGGTCGGAGGCTTTTTCCGAGAGCGTGTAGATCGACGGCCCGCGCGCGGCGCGGTCGGGCATACTGTCGGCGTGAATCGACAGGAACAGGTCCGCGTTCGCCTCGCGCGCGATCGCCACCCGCTCGCGCAGGCGCAGGAAGACGTCGCGATCGCGCGTCAACAGAACCTTGTAGCGCCCGGTCTTTTCCAGATGCTCCTTGATCTCGCGGGCCATGGCGAGCGTCACGTTCTTTTCATAGGTGCCGCTGGCGCCGATGGTGCCGGGATCGGGGCCGCCGTGGCCGGGGTCGATGACGATGACCCGCTTGCCGCGCGGCCGGCTGGATTTGGGCTTTTGCGGCGGCGCGCCGAAGGGCGCCGCCACCAGTTCCGCCGGCAAGGCCAGCGCCGCCGGGGTGGCGGCGATTGTCTGGGCGGCGGGCGTCTGGGCGTCGGAATCCACGGCCTGGGCGTTCGCGGCGACGACGCTGGCGGGCCGGGTCGATGATACGGGCGGCGGCGGCGTCAGCGCGGCGGCCCGAGGCAGCGAAACCTCCGCCGGACGGACGACCCCGGCGCCGGCGTCCACCGTCAGCGTTCCCTGGCGCAGGCCCGCGATCATGAAATCGCGGCTGGTCGCGGCGACGTCCACCACCAGCCGGTGTCGCCCCTCGGAATCGGCTTCCAGCCAGAACGCCTGGGCGATGGCGATGGGGCCTTTCATCTCGAGCACGACCCGCGTCGTCCCCGGCTGGAACAAGCCGTAGCGCAGCTTGTCGACCAAGCCGACGTTCGCCGGCAGCGGCCGGGGAGGAAGCTGCCAGCCCACCTCGGGCAGGTCGATCACGACCCGATAGGGGTCGGCCAACGGAAACACGGTGAAGGAGACCGCCCGGTCGAGGGCCAGCACGACCCGCGTCCTGTCGCCGCTGTCGGCGGCGCGAATATCGCTCACCAGCGGCTTGGGCTGCGCCCCGACGGCCGGAACGAAAGCGACCGCGCCGGCCCCGGCGACGACCGCGACGACCGCCAGCGCCCCGATCCGGACTTGGATATATTTAAGCCACATCTTGTGCCGTTTCGGCCTCCTGGCCGCCAAATATACGTCCGGCCCGGCGCCGCCCGCAATGCGCCCGTGCGGCGTTCCGCCCGATTTTCCTTTGTTTTCCGACGATTCCGGCCCTGAAAACGGGGGAACTTTGGTCATTGTCGAACGCAAGTCCTACGTTTATCTTAACCCCCAGCGGTTCGCTCCGGCGCGCGCGCGGCACTCCTTTCACAGGACCCGCATCAAGCCCGCGCCCAAGGACCGCCGCCGGGAATGGCGTTCGCCCCGCTCCAATGGAGCCACGGCAGAGCGCCCTTCTTGAACCCTAGAGTCTTGAATGTCCGAGGTTTTCATGCTGGTCCGTGCCGCGCGGCCCCTTTCACCCAAGACGCGGGATATCCCGCCGATGGGGTCGGTCGCAAGCGCCGCCAGAGTTCCATCCACACTGATTCGCCCCGCCCGACGCGATGCGTCGGCGGCGCGTTGGAGTTTTATGCCGAATGACCAAACGAATGCTCATCGACGCCACCCACCCGGAGGAAACACGGGTCGTGGTCGTCAGCGGAACCCGTCTGGAAGAGTTTGACGTCGAGGTCGCCTCCCGCAAGCAGATCAAAGGCAACATCTATCTCGCCAAGGTGACGAGGGTCGAACCCTCGTTGCAGGCGGCCTTCGTCGACTACGGCGGCAATCGCCACGGGTTTCTCGCCTTCAACGAAATCCACCCCGACTACTACCAGATCCCGGTCGAGGATCGCGAAGCGCTGCTCGCCGA
>CAYIQU010000214.1:0-4088 GCA_964365645.1 uncultured Hyphomicrobiales bacterium
GCAAGGAGAATCGTTAAGCCGAAGAAAAAGGGAAATTAAGGGGAATTTTCTTTAAGCCCCTCTCCCGCATGAGCGGGAGAGGGAGGGACCCGGCCCGTCAGGGCTGGGAGGGTGAGGGATAGCCGTTCCGTCCGGTCGCGCCCGCTATTCGGCGGCGGCGGTGCCCGACTTGAGCCGGCCGGCGTCCAGCGCGATGCTGCGCCGGACGGCGCCTTCGGGGCCGAGCGTGGGGACGGCCTCGCCATCGACGCGGATTTCGAGGGCGCCGGCGTTGCCGGTCAGCAGCATCAGTCCCGAGCGATCGGGAACGGCGTAGGTCTCGCCGGCCCGCAATAGGCGGGTCATCAGCATCGCGCCCGCCGTTCCCTCGCGCACTTGAATCCAACTGTCGGCCTTGGCCAGCACCTCGATGCGCGGCAGCTTCGGCGTTTCCGCCGAAGCGGCGACGGAAGTCGCCGCTCCTAAAGAAGAGGAAGCGGCCGGCGTCGATTGCGGCAGCGCGGCGAGCTGTTGCGATTCGCCCACACCCGAGGATGGCGCGCCCGAGGACGGCGCGGACGCCGTTGCAACGGTCGGAGTCGCGGCCGTTTGCGCCGCCGGGGACGACGTGGAGGGTTGCGCCATCGGGGATGGCGACGCGGGTTGCGCCACCGGGGACGGTGACGCGGGTTGCGCCGCCAAAGGCGGCGTGGAGGGTTGCGCCGCCAAAGGCGGCGACGCGGAAGCCGGAGTCCCGGCCGCGGTCTCGATCCTCGCGTTTGCGTCGGGTTGAGTCGCGGCGTTGGACTCGGTGTTGGACTGGGCGTTGGCCGTCGCGCCGTCGATCATCATGCGCTTGGGCACCGGGGACACGTCCGCCACCGGGACGCGGTCGCCGGTCGAGTTCATCAAGTACCCGCCGTAGGCGACGGCGGCGACGATCAGGCCGATCATCACCACCGCGCCGGTCGGCATGGTGGTGTCGGACACGGGGATCGGAAACGAGAGATCGGGTTTCGCCGTCTCGATCTCGGTCTCGGCGCGCAGGCGGCGAATCACTTCCTCGACGTCGAGGCCGAGATGGCTGGCGTAGGTGCGAACGAACCCCAGCGCATAGGTCGCCCCGGGCAGGTCGGCGAAGCGGCCGTCCTCGATCGCCTGGAGATAGATCAGGCGGATGCGCAGCGCGTCGGCGACCTGCGACAAGTCTTCGCCGCAGCGAATGCGACTCGCGCGCAGCAGGGCGCCGACCCCGTTGCCGCTTTTGGGGCCGTCGTCGTTTCGGCCGATGTTGTCGTCGATCCGCCCGGTCAAATCGAATCCCCAGTCTGCGGAAAAGAACCGGCGGGGAACCCCGAAGGGACAGGTTCAAGCGGCCGCCTTCCGCGAAAAACTCCCCAGAAGACAAGAAGAGAGGAGCTCCAATTGCCGGCCATTCTGCAAGAAAATCAATGGATTTCAAGCCAAAATGGGTAACTCTTAAAGAACGACGCCGTGATCTTGGGCAAAACCGCGCAACCGCTCGCGCAACGGCTGGTCGCCGCCTTCCCGGGCGTTCCTGAGAAAGGCCTCGAGTTGACCCCCATCGAGGGACCGGATCATCGCCTTGATGGGGCCGACCGAGGGGGGCGCCATGGACAACTCCCGGAAGCCCAGTCCGATCAGGGCCATGGCCTCCAGCGGCCGGCCGGCCATTTCGCCGCAGACGCTCAAGGGCACCCGGGCGCGGGCGGCGCGGGCGGCGACGTCGGCGAGGCAGCGCAGCACCAAGGGCGACAGCGGATCGTAGCGTTCGGCCAGCGCGGGCGTTCCCCGGTCGGCGGCGAACAGAAACTGCAACAGGTCGTTGCTGCCGATGGAGACGAAATCGACTTGGGCCAGCAGCGCGTCCAATTCGAACAGCAGCGAGGGCACTTCCAGCATCGCGCCCACCTTGATCGCCGCCGGCAGCGGGCGGCCGCCTTTTCGTTCCCGCTCGATCTCGCGCTCGACCAGCGCGCGGGCGGCGCGAAACTCCGCCGCCGTCGCGACCATCGGAAACATCAGGCGCAATTCGTTCCCGCCCGCCGCCCGGATCAGCGCGCGCGCCTGCTGGCGCAGCATCGCCGGGCGATCCAGCGCGATGCGGATCGCGCGCCAGCCCATGGCCGGGTTTTCCTCGCCGGACGGATTCCAGTAGGGCAGCACCTTGTCGCCGCCGACGTCGAGGGTGCGAAAGACGACCGGCTTGCCCCGCGCCTGCTCGAAGACGCGGGCGTACATCTGGCGCTGCGCCGCGACGTCGGGAAACGCGGGGCGGACCATGAACGGAACCTCGGTCCGGTACAGGCCGACGCCGTCGGCGCCGAATTCATGCAACTGCGCCATGTCCAGCAAGAGGCCGGCGTTGATGTTGACCCCGATGCGGACGCCGTCCGTGGTGACGGCGGGCAAATCGCGCAACAGGGCGTAGCCGGCGCGGCGCTCGCCGCGCGCCACGATCGCGGCGGTGAAGGCCTGCTGCACGTCCTCGCCGGGGCGGACCATGACCTGGGCGTTGTCGCCGTCGACGACGACCGCGTCGCCCGGCTCGATGCGCGCCAGCGCGTCCGTCGCCTGGCCGACCACCGGAATGTCCAGCGCGCGCGCCACCACCGCGACGTGGGCGGCGGGCGAGCCTTCTTCCAGCACCACGCCGCGCAGGCGCGCGGGATCGTAATCGAGCAGGTCCGCCGGGCCGAGCGAGCGGGCGATCAGGATCACGTTTTCGGGCAGTGGGGCGAGCGACGCCGCCGCGCCCTCGCCGACCAGATGCAGGATCAGGCGGTTGGCGAGATCGTCGAAGTCGTGGACGCGCTCGCGCAGGTAGGGATCGGCGACCTGGCTGAAACGGGCGCGGATGTCGTTCTGGACCTTCTGCACCGCCGCTTCCGCCGTCAAGCCGCCGTCGATCGCCTCGCCGATGCGGCCGATCCAGCCCGCGTCCTCGGCGATCATGCGGAATGTTTCCAAGACGTCGCGCTGTTCGCCGCCGTCCATGCCGTCCGCGCGCAGCAGGTCGTCGAGCGCGCCGTGCATCTCGGCGAAGGCCGCACGCAGCCGTTCGTGCTCGGCCGCCGGGTCTTCGGCCACCAGGCGCTCGATCGTCGCGCGGGGCCGGTGCAGCACCGCGACGCCCAAGCCGACGCCGCCGTTCAGGCGGATGCCCTCCAGCCGCAGGGGCTTGAGCGCGATGCCGTCCACCGGTTGCAGCTCGGCGCGTTCGATCAGCCCGCCGACGATCATTTCCGCCAGCACCATGGCGACCGTCTGCAGGGTCTCGATTTCTTCCTCCGCGTAGTGGCGCCGGGTGCGGTTCTGCACCGCGACCACGCCGACGACGCGGCCGTCGCGCAGGATCGGCACGCCCATCATCGAGTGGTAGATGTCCTCGCCGGTTTCCGGCCGGTAGGCGAAGCGGGGATGGCTCTGGGCGTCGGCCAGCGCGAACGGGCGCGCCTTGGCGGCGATGTCGCCGACGATGCCTTCGCCCAGGCGCAGGCGGGTGCGGTGAACCGATTCCGGCCGCAGCCCCTGGGTGGCGAACAGTTCCAGCACGTCGCCGGCGCGGCGGACGTAGACCGAGCACACTTCGGCGACCATGTCGGCGGCGATGATGGCGACGATGCGGTCGAGCCGCGCCTGGGCGGCGCCGGGGCCGGCCATGACGTCGCGCACGCGCGCGAGCAGGCGGCGGGGAACCGGGGCGGCGGAACCGCGCGAGGGCGGCGGGGGCGGACGCGACGACATGGCAACGCTCTCGCGGTTGGAGCAGGTTCACTTTTAGTGGAATCCCGCCCCCTCCCCCCAATCCCCTCCCGCGTCGTGCGCTGCACGCCTTACGGCGTGACGGGGGGGGGAACTCTAAAAAATACCCCACCCCCCTTGCGGGGGAGGGGTGGGGTGGGGGGTGCGCAAGTCGCGTCGCAAAACGCGCATTCGATTCAGCAGGCGCGCAACCCGCTCCGGCCAACTGCCCGAGTCGCCTCACATGTTCGGATAGTTCGGTCCGCCGCCGCCTTCGGGCACGACCCAAACGATGTTCTGGGTCGGGTCCTTGATGTCGCAGGTCTTGCAGTGCACGCAGTTCT
>CAYIQU010000215.1:0-4073 GCA_964365645.1 uncultured Hyphomicrobiales bacterium
GGTGATGTTCTTGACCACGCCGTCGATGACCTGACCTTCTTCGAGGTTCTGCACCAGTTCCTGGCGCTGTTCGGCGCGCGTCTCTTCAAGAACGGTGCGGCGCGACACGACGATGTTGCCGCGGCGGCGATCCATCTTGAGGATCTTGAAGGGCTGTGGGCTGTGCATCAGCGGGCCGATGTCGCGCACCGGGCGGACGTCGACCTGGCTGCCCGGCAGGAACGCCACCGCACCGTCGAGATCGACCGTGAAGCCGCCTTTGACCTTGTTGAAGATGACGCCCTCGACCTGCTCCTTGGCGTTGAACTTCTCCTCGAGCCGGGTCCAGCTCTCCTCGCGGCGGGCCTTGTCCAATCCTTCGGCGGCGGCCCGCGCGGCGGCTTCGGCCTCGCGCCAGGCGTGCCAGGCCGCCGCGACCCGTTCCGTTTCCGCCGCCAACCCGGCGAAGGCGTCGAGCAGCCCGCGATGGGCGGCGGCGTCGAGCAGGCGCTGGGTCTCGAACTGGCCGTGGATTTCCACCAAAGCGTCGCCGACGCGGCGCAGCAGGCCGACGCCGACCGGTTCGTCGTTGATGAAGGCGCGCGAGCGCCCGTCCGCCCCCAGCACCCGGCGCAGGATCAAGGCGCCGTCGCCGTTCTCGGCTTTATCGTTATGGGCGGCAATGCCCTGTTCGGCCAGCAAAGCGAACACGGCGTGGTCGGCGGGCAGGCGGAATTCGGCGGCGACCGAGGCCTGGGCGGCGCCGGCGCGCACCAGGCGGGCCTCGGCGCGCAAGCCCAAAGCCAGGCCGAGCGCGTCGAGCAGGATCGACTTGCCGGCGCCGGTTTCGCCGGTGAGCGCGGTGAACCCCCGCTCGACGACCAAGTCGAGCTTCTCGATCAAAACGACGTCGCGGATGGACAGGGTCGCGATCATGCCTCGGGGTCCGTTGTCGTCACCAGACCTTGTACCAAGGCTGCTCGGCCTTCTTCGGGCGAACCGGCTTGTCCTCGATCATCTCGTAGGAGTCGACGTACCATTCGTTGCCCGGATAGTTGTGGCCGAGCACGGCGGCGACGCGGCGGGCCTCGTCGTGCAGGCCCATGGCGGTGTAGGCCTCCGACATCCGGTGCAGGGCCTCGGGCACGTGGGTGGTGGTCTGGTATTTCTCGGCCACCGTCTTGAAGCGGTTGACGGCCGCCAGGAAGTTGCCGCGCTTCAGGTAATAGCGGCCGACTTCCATTTCCTTGCCCGCCAGGTGGTCGACGGTCAGGTCGATCTTGACCTTGGCGTCGCGGGCATAGCGGCTTTCGGGAAAGCGGGTGACGACGTCCTTGAGCGTCGCCAGCGCGAGGTCGGTCATCTTCTGGTCGCGCTCGACGTCGGAAATCTGCTCGTAGTAGCAAAGCCCCTTCAGGTAATAGGCGTAGGCGATGTCCGGGCTGCCGGGGTGAAGCTGGATGAAGCGCTCGAGCGCGGCGATGGCGTCGTCGTAGCGGTTGCCCTGATAGTGGGCGTAGGCCGCCATCAACTGCGACTTGGTCGCCCAGACCGAATAGGGATGCTGGCGCTCGACCTCGTCGAAGCTCTTGGCGGCGTTCCGGTAATCCTCCTCCATCATCTGTTCCATGGCCGTGTTGTAGAGCTGGTCGACCGGCTTCTCGACGTACTTCTCGGACTCGGAACAGGCGGCGAGCAGGGCCGCCGCCGCCAAGACGGGCAGGACCCTCCGGCGGCGGAGCGAAGACGGCGGAGCGGGCGGGATCGGGTGCGGCATGGATGAAAACGGGGGTTGAAGCGGGCCTGAAACGACCGGCGGAAAGCCGGGCGGCGGCCATGATACCACGGCCAACGGCGCGACGCGCAAGGGTGGGAAGAAACGAAAAAAGGAGGCTTATTCGGCGGCGCGGACCAGCGCGGCCCGCGCGTGGAAGGAGATTTCCATGTCCTGAGCCTGGGCCAGGGTCAGGTCTTCGCGCCGCCAAGCCGACGGGTCGGCGAACAGCGCGCGCAACAGCCGGTTGTTGGCGGCGTGACCCGAGCGGACACCCTGGAAGGCGCCGATGATCGGCGCCCCGGCAAGGTAGAGGTCCCCCAGCGCGTCGAGCGCCTTGTGGCGGACGAATTCGTCCTCGTAGCGCAACCCTTCCTCGTTGAGGACGCGGCCGTCGTGGACGACGATGGCGTTATCCAAGGAGCCGCCGCGCGCCAGCCCCAAGGCGCGGAGCTGCTCGACCTCTTCGAGGAAGCCGAAGGTGCGGGCGCGGGCCAGTTCCTTGCGGAAGGTGCCGTTGACCATGCCGAGCCGGAGGCTTTGCCGGGCGACGGCGGCGCTTTTGAAGTCGATCTCGCAATCCAGCGACAAATGATCGGCGGGCGCGAGCCGGGCCGAGGCCCCGCCGTCGGCCAGCGCGACTTCCTTGACGATCCGGATGACGCGGCGCGCGGCGGCCTGTTCGGCCAGCCCGGCGCACTCGACCAGGAAAACGAAGGGCGCGGCGCTGCCGTCCATGATCGGCACTTCCGGCCCGTCCAATTCGACGATGGCGTTGTCGACGCCCAATCCGGCGAACGCCGCCATCAGGTGTTCGGTGGTGCCGATGGTCACGCCCGAGCGGTTGCCCAGCGTCGTGCACATCCGCGTGTCGACCACGTTGTCGAAGCGCGCGGGAATATCGCCGGTGCCGTCCTCGACGTCGACGCGGCGGAAAACGATGCCGTGATCGACCGGCGCGGGGCGCAGCGTCATGGTGACGTTGAGGCCCGAGTGCAGCCCGACGCCGACGCATTCCACGTCTTGGGCCAGCGTCTGCTGCGGCACGAAGCCGGCGCGCCGGACGGCAAGACCCTTCCCGTCGCGGGAGGCGGTCGTTTCAGCGTGCGAATGAAAACCGGCGGACGGCATCGGGTGTTTTTATTGCCCCTTGAGAGCGGCTAACCCCTTCTAACGAAAGGGCCTCCGGGAAGGTGTGTACCAGCCGCCCCGAAGGCCCTCAAGTCACAGATTGTTTCCCGTTGTTACGTGTTTACAACCAGTTAACCCTACTTTTAGTTGGCCTGCCGGCGCAGGAACGCCGGAATGTCCAAAAGATCGTCCTCAGGGGTCGCCCGGGCGCCCCGATCGGCCGGGTTGGCCGCCAGGCGCGGCGCGGCCCCGCCCGTTTGAACCACCGATTCGGTCTCGATCGACCCCATGCGGGGCGATTCGACGCGGGCTTCGACCTTGGTCTCTAAACGGGCGTTGCGGTTGGTGACCCGCTCGAACAGGGCCATGCTGGCCCGCTTCAAGGGGGACGGCCTTTCGGCCGGAACCGGGGCAAGCGGGGCCGAAGCGGCCGGGGCGACCGGCTCGATTCGGGCGACCGAACGGCGCGGCTCGCCGGCCGGAGAGGTCGAGGGGCGCGCGGGAGCGGGCTGGCCAGGGATAAAAGCATCCAAGGCCCCCATTTGCGGCATGGCCGCCGGCCGGGGCAGGTCGCGGAACAGCGGCCGGCGCGGCAAGAGCTCAAGTTCGGGCGCCGATTCGGGCGCCGATTCGGCTTCGGGCGCGGCGGCGGTGTCGGCTTGGTCGGCCGCCCGCAGGACCGTGTCGGCGAGATCGGCGACCGATTCGCCTTCCGGCGGCGAAACCAGCTCGGCGGTCTCGGCGGCGAGCGCCGCTTCGGCCTTGGCCTCGGAAGCCATGGCCGCGGCCATCGCGGCCGGAGTCTCGGCGACCTTGACCGTCGGGAGTTCGACCGCCGGGATTTCGACGGCCCGCGCCAGGATCGGTTCGGCGGTCCGCACGGCGGCCGGAGCGACCGGGGAAGAACGCAGCGCCGGCCGGGCGGCTTGCAGCCTTTCCAGAATCGACAGGCGCGGTTCCGCCGGACGCTGGGTCGCGGCGACGGCGTTGATGCCGGTCGCGACCACCGAAACCCGGATGCGGCCCTCGAGGTTTTGGTCGAAGGCGGCGCCGAAGATGATGTGCGCGTCCTCGTCGACCTCGGCGCGGATGCGGTTGGCGGCCTCGTCGACCTCGAACAGCGTCATGTCGCGGCCGCCGGTGATGTTGATCAGCACGCCGCGCGCGCCCTTCATCGAGGCGTCGTCGA
>CAYIQU010000216.1:0-1096 GCA_964365645.1 uncultured Hyphomicrobiales bacterium
ATGGCGTTCGAGGAGGAATTCGGCATCGAGATTCCCGACGACGCCGCCGAGAAGATCCAGACCATCAAGGACGCCATCAGCTTCATTCAGTCCCAGTCGGGCAAGTGATTCCCGGCTGCGGCCTGTTCGTTCCCTCCCCGTCCTCCATTAGAGAAGCGCGCCTGGCCCCATGAGACGCGTTGTCGTCACCGGAATGGGAGTCGTTTCTCCGCTTGGCGTCGGCGCCAAGACGAATTGGGATGCCCTGCTCGCGGGGCGTTCCGGTATCGGCGCGATTCAATCCTTCGACGTCTCCGATCTGCCCGCCAAGATCGCGGGGCAGGTGCCGCGCGGCGAGACCGCGTCGGGCCTGTTCAATCCCGACGATTGGATCACCCCGAAGGATCAGCGCCGGATGGATGATTTCATCATCTACGGCCTGGCGGCGGCGCAGCAGGCGATCCAGGATTCCGGCTGGAAAGCCGAAACCGAGGAAGACCGCTGCCGCACCGGCGTCCTGATCGGATCCGGAATCGGCGGACTGCCGGAAATCTCGCGCGGCGCGCTGACGGTCGAAGGCGGCCATGCGCGGCGCTTGAGCCCGTTCTTCATCCCGGCGAGCCTGATCAACCTCGTTTCCGGCCACGTTTCCATCCGCAACGGCTTCAAGGGGCCGAACCACGCGGTGGTGACGGCCTGTTCGACCGGCGCGCACGCCATCGGCGACGCCGCGCGCCTGATCATGTGGGACGACACCGACGTGATGGTCGCGGGCGGCGCCGAGGCCGCCGTCTGCCGCTTGGGTGTCGCCGGGTTCTGCGCGGCCCGCGCGCTCGCCACCGCGTTCAACGACACCCCGCAAAAAGCCTCGCGCCCATGGGACAAGGACCGCGACGGATTTGTCATGGGCGACGGCGCGGGCATTGTCGTGCTGGAGGAAATCGAGCACGCCAAGAAGCGCGGCGCCAAGATCTACGCCGAAATCGTCGGTTACGGCCTGTCGGGCGACGCCCATCACATCACCGCCCCGGCCCCCGACGGCGACGGCGCGCAGCGCTGCATGAAAATGGCGCTGAAGCGGGCGCAGATGAACCCCGAAGACATCGACTACGTCAAT